>NZ_JBRKNU010000013.1:0-1468 GCF_053010225.1 Streptococcus sp. Z556 | reverse complement strand
GCAAGCTCTTTACCATTCAAGACTTTCTTAGCTTTGATTGTCGCGCTTGTTGAAGCTGCTTTATAAGTGTTAGTGAAAGTTGGTTCTGCTGAAGTAATAGAAGCTTTCAATACTCCACCTTGGAATGCTGCAGTTACAGTAACTTCCTTACCTTCTTCATCAAATGTGATACCATTGATTGCTGCTGAAGTATCTTCTTTGATGATGTAGCGATAAGTTCCCGCACCTTTTACTTCAATGTTCTCGAAGGTAATCGTTCCATCAGCTTTTGATTTCGCTGTGGCTACTGGAGTCTTCAAGTTCTCTGCTGTATATAGGTTAAAGGTAAACTCATCCGCTTTTGGAAGTTTATCTGTACGACCTTCTACCACTTTCTTAGCAGTCACATTGAATACAGCTGGAACTGGTTCATCTTTAAGATTAATAGTAGAACCGGCTGCTCCGAGTTTAACTGTATACTCTTTCTCATCTAGCTTATAGCCAGCTGGAGCTGTCTTCTCTTTAATCTTGAAAGTTTTACCTTCCCATTTCTGATCATAAGTTTTAGTCAGTGCTACTCCTTTTTCATTCGTAGTCACTTCTGTTGTTTCGCTCGCATCATCTGCTGCAGTTACAGTATAAACTGCTCCTTGAACAGGTGAAAGAGTGAAGGCATCTGTCTTATTAATCTTAATTTGGTAGGCTGTAGATGCTACAATTGTACCAGAAATCAAAGATGTTGCTTCCGCTTTCATGCTAAGCGCACCTGGGCGACTTGTATTTTGTGCAAGTTTTGTTCCGTCTGCAAGAGACAAAGCTACGATATTTGCTACTTTCGTACCATCATTTGGAGTGGTAGTACTATATGTAACGAAGTAAGATGCTGTTCCATCCTTAAGCGTAACATCAAATGATGTATAGTTTGAGTTCCAAGCAACTGTATAGTCAGTGCCTTCTACCATGAGTTCTGCTCCTGGAGGAACAGCAGAAGTACCGCCTGTAATATCAGCCTTGTAAATCTTCAAGCTTTCTGGAATGTATTGAGCTGGTGTGTAGGATGTATCATCATTTGGAATTGTGTCATGAAGCACAATGTTTTGTCCAAAATCTTGTTTTTCTGTGTTCACACGTACACGCCAGTTTGACATCTCATTACCTGAGCTCACTGATCCGATCGCTGCTAGTTTTGGAGAGTTCCAGCTTTCACGAGAAGCTTGTCCACCAGCTTTCGCATAGTTTTCAGTACCAACTTTAGGACCTGTGATTGTCTTAGAGGTATATGTCTGAGTTACCTCTTGCTTCATAGAAGAAGAATTAAAGCTAATTGGTGTCTTAGTCTGGTCTTTTAGGAATCGGAATGATGCCGCAAAGTTACCAGATACATCCTTAACTTTATCTCCACCAGTTGCAGCTAGGTACTTGTCCAAGTTTTTCAAGGTAATTTTTGCTTTACCACCCTTGTCATTACCACTTGATGTTACAACTGCTT
>NZ_JBRKNU010000012.1:0-5074 GCF_053010225.1 Streptococcus sp. Z556 | reverse complement strand
TTGACAGAGAGAGCTAGCTGTGATATACTAATATAGTTGTCGCTCACGAGAGATTGGGTGACAAAGACCTTTGAAAACTGAACAAGACGAACCAATGTGCAGGGCACTATAACTGAAGTTATAGTACTGAACAATGAAAAAACAATAAATCTGTCAGTGACAGAAATGAGTGAGAACTCAAACTTTTAATGAGAGTTTGATCCTGGCTCAGGACGAACGCTGGCGGCGTGCCTAATACATGCAAGTAGAACGCTGAAGGAGGAGCTTGCTTCTCTGGATGAGTTGCGAACGGGTGAGTAACGCGTAGGTAACCTGCCTGGTAGCGGGGGATAACTATTGGAAACGATAGCTAATACCGCATAAAATTGATTATTGCATGATAGTCAATTAAAAGGTGCAATTGCATCACTACCAGATGGACCTGCGTTGTATTAGCTAGTTGGTGGGGTAACGGCTCACCAAGGCAACGATACATAGCCGACCTGAGAGGGTGATCGGCCACACTGGGACTGAGACACGGCCCAGACTCCTACGGGAGGCAGCAGTAGGGAATCTTCGGCAATGGACGGAAGTCTGACCGAGCAACGCCGCGTGAGTGAAGAAGGTTTTCGGATCGTAAAGCTCTGTTGTAAGAGAAGAACGAGTGTGAGAGTGGAAAGTTCACACTGTGACGGTATCTTACCAGAAAGGGACGGCTAACTACGTGCCAGCAGCCGCGGTAATACGTAGGTCCCGAGCGTTGTCCGGATTTATTGGGCGTAAAGCGAGCGCAGGCGGTTAGATAAGTCTGAAGTTAAAGGCTGTGGCTTAACCATAGTACGCTTTGGAAACTGTTTAACTTGAGTGCAAGAGGGGAGAGTGGAATTCCATGTGTAGCGGTGAAATGCGTAGATATATGGAGGAACACCGGTGGCGAAAGCGGCTCTCTGGCTTGTAACTGACGCTGAGGCTCGAAAGCGTGGGGAGCAAACAGGATTAGATACCCTGGTAGTCCACGCCGTAAACGATGAGTGCTAGGTGTTAGACCCTTTCCGGGGTTTAGTGCCGCAGCTAACGCATTAAGCACTCCGCCTGGGGAGTACGACCGCAAGGTTGAAACTCAAAGGAATTGACGGGGGCCCGCACAAGCGGTGGAGCATGTGGTTTAATTCGAAGCAACGCGAAGAACCTTACCAGGTCTTGACATCCCTCTGACCGCTCTAGAGATAGAGTTTTCCTTCGGGACAGAGGTGACAGGTGGTGCATGGTTGTCGTCAGCTCGTGTCGTGAGATGTTGGGTTAAGTCCCGCAACGAGCGCAACCCCTATTGTTAGTTGCCATCATTCAGTTGGGCACTCTAGCGAGACTGCCGGTAATAAACCGGAGGAAGGTGGGGATGACGTCAAATCATCATGCCCCTTATGACCTGGGCTACACACGTGCTACAATGGCTGGTACAACGAGTCGCAAGCCGGTGACGGCAAGCTAATCTCTTAAAGCCAGTCTCAGTTCGGATTGTAGGCTGCAACTCGCCTACATGAAGTCGGAATCGCTAGTAATCGCGGATCAGCACGCCGCGGTGAATACGTTCCCGGGCCTTGTACACACCGCCCGTCACACCACGAGAGTTTGTAACACCCGAAGTCGGTGAGGTAACCTTTTAGGAGCCAGCCGCCTAAGGTGGGATAGATGATTGGGGTGAAGTCGTAACAAGGTAGCCGTATCGGAAGGTGCGGCTGGATCACCTCCTTTCTAAGGATAAGGAACTGCGCATTGGTCTTGTTTAGTCTTGAGAGGTCTTGTGGGGCCTTAGCTCAGCTGGGAGAGCGCCTGCTTTGCACGCAGGAGGTCAGCGGTTCGATCCCGCTAGGCTCCATTGGTGAGAGATCACCAAGTAATGCACATTGAAAATTGAATATCTATATCAAATAGTAACAAGAAAATAAACCGAAACGCTGTAGTATTAAAAAGAGTTTATGACTGAAAGGTCAAAAAATAAGGTTAAGTTAATAAGGGCGCACGGTGGATGCCTTGGCACTAGGAGCCGAAGAAGGACGTGACAAACGACGATATGCCTTGGGTAGCTGTAAGTAAGCGATGATCCAGGGATTTCCGAATGGGGGAACCCAACAGGTACTACCTGTTACCCATATCTGTTAAGGATATGAGGAGGAAGACGCAGTGAACTGAAACATCTAAGTAGCTGCAGGAAGAGAAAGCAAAAGCGATTGCCTTAGTAGCGGCGAGCGAAACGGCAGGAGGGCAAACCGAAGAGTTTACTCTTCGGGGTTGTAGGACTGCGATGTGGACTCAAAGATTATAGAAGAATGATTTGGGAAGATCAGCCAAAGAGAGTAATAGCCTCGTATTTAAAATAGTCTTTGTACCTAGCAGTATCCTGAGTACGGCGGGACACGTGAAATCCCGTCGGAATCTGGGAGGACCATCTCCCAACCCTAAATACTCCCTAGTGACCGATAGTGAACCAGTACCGTGAGGGAAAGGTGAAAAGCACCCCGGGAGGGGAGTGAAATAGAACCTGAAACCGTGTGCCTACAACAAGTTCGAGCCCGTTAATGGGTGAGAGCGTGCCTTTTGTAGAATGAACCGGCGAGTTACGATATGATGCGAGGTTAAGTTGAAGAGACGGAGCCGCAGGGAAACCGAGTCTGAATAGGGCGTCTTAGTATCATGTCGTAGACCCGAAACCATGTGACCTACCCATGAGCAGGTTGAAGGTGCGGTAAGACGCACTGGAGGACCGAACCAGGGCACGTTGAAAAGTGCTTGGATGACTTGTGGGTAGCGGAGAAATTCCAAACGAACTTGGAGATAGCTGGTTCTCTCCGAAATAGCTTTAGGGCTAGCGTCGACATAAAGATTCTTGGAGGTAGAGCACTGTTTGGGTGAGGGGTCCATCCCGGATTACCAATCTCAGATAAACTCCGAATGCCAATGAATTATGGTCGGCAGTCAGACTGCGAGTGCTAAGATCCGTAGTCGAAAGGGAAACAGCCCAGACCACCAGCTAAGGTCCCAAAATAATTGTTAAGTGGAAAAGGATGTGGGGTTGCACAGACAACTAGGATGTTAGCTTAGAAGCAGCTATTCATTCAAAGAGTGCGTAATAGCTCACTAGTCGAGTGACCCTGCGCCGAAAATGTACCGGGGCTAAAACAATTTACCGAAGCTGTGGATACCTTTATAGGTATGGTAGGAGAGCGTTCTATGTGTGAAGAAGGTATACCGTGAGGAGTGCTGGAACGCATAGAAGTGAGAATGCCGGTATGAGTAGCGAAAGACAGGTGAGAATCCTGTCCACCGTAAGACTAAGGTTTCCAGGGGAAGGCTCGTCCGCCCTGGGTTAGTCGGGACCTAAGGAGAGACCGAAAGGTGTATCCGATGGACAACAGGTTGATATTCCTGTACTAGAGTATGTAGTGATGGAGGGACGCAGTAGGCTAACTAAAGCAGACGATTGGAAGTGTCTGTCTAAGCAGTGAGGTGTGAATTGAGTCAAATGCTTAATTCTATAACATTGAGCTGTGATGGGGAGCGAAGTTTAGTAGCGAAGTTAGTGACGTCACACTGCCAAGAAAAGCTTCTAGCGTTTAAACATACTCTACCCGTACCGCAAACCGACACAGGTAGTCGAGGCGAGTAGCCTCAGGTGAGCGAGAGAACTCTCGTTAAGGAACTCGGCAAAATGACCCCGTAACTTCGGGAGAAGGGGTGCTGACTTTAGGTCAGCCGCAGTGAATAGGCCCAAGCAACTGTTTATCAAAAACACAGCTCTCTGCTAAATCGTAAGATGATGTATAGGGGGTGACGCCTGCCCGGTGCTGGAAGGTTAAGAGGAGTGCTTAGGAGTAATCCGAAGGTATGAATTGAAGCCCCAGTAAACGGCGGCCGTAACTATAACGGTCCTAAGGTAGCGAAATTCCTTGTCGGGTAAGTTCCGACCCGCACGAAAGGCGTAATGATTTGGGCACTGTCTCAACGAGAGACTCGGTGAAATTTTAGTACCTGTGAAGATGCAGGTTACCCGCGACAGGACGGAAAGACCCCATGGAGCTTTACTGCAGTTTGATATTGAGTGTCTGTACCACATGTACAGGATAGGTAGGAGTCTATGAGCTCGGGACGCCAGTTTCGAAGGAGACGATGTTGGGATACTACCCTTGTGTTATGGCCACTCTAACCCGGATAGGTTATCCCTATCGGAGACAGTGTCTGACGGGCAGTTTGACTGGGGCGGTCGCCTCCTAAAAGGTAACGGAGGCGCCCAAAGGTTCCCTCAGAATGGTTGGAAATCATTCGCAGAGTGTAAAGGTATAAGGGAGCTTGACTGCGAGAGCTACAACTCGAGCAGGGACGAAAGTCGGGCTTAGTGATCCGGTGGTTCCGTATGGAAGGGCCATCGCTCAACGGATAAAAGCTACCCTGGGGATAACAGGCTTATCTCCCCCAAGAGTTCACATCGACGGGGAGGTTTGGCACCTCGATGTCGGCTCGTCGCATCCTGGGGCTGTAGTCGGTCCCAAGGGTTGGGCTGTTCGCCCATTAAAGCGGCACGCGAGCTGGGTTCAGAACGTCGTGAGACAGTTCGGTCCCTATCCGTCGCGGGCGTAGGAAATTTGAGAGGATCTGCTCCTAGTACGAGAGGACCAGAGTGGACTTACCGCTGGTGTACCAGTTGTCTTGCCAAAGGCATCGCTGGGTAGCTATGTAGGGACGGGATAAACGCTGAAAGCATCTAAGTGTGAAACCCACCTCAAGATGAGATTTCCCATGATTTTATATCAGTAAGAGCCCTGAGAGAAGATCAGGTAGATAGGTTAGAAGTGGAAGTGTGGCGACACATGTAGCGGACTAATACTAATAGCTCGAGGACTTATCCAAAATAACTGAGGATACGAAGCGCGAGGTTTACTTGTGATTTGATAGATATTCAATTTTGAGTAGGTATTACTCAAAGTTAAGTGACGATAGCCTAGGAGATACACCTGTACCCATGCCGAACACAGTAGTTAAGCCCTAGAACGCCGGAAGTAGTTGGGGGTTGCCCCCTGTGAGATATGGAAGTCGCTTAGCT
>NZ_JBRKNU010000011.1:0-5219 GCF_053010225.1 Streptococcus sp. Z556 | reverse complement strand
TAGGTACTTGTCCAAGTTTTTCAAGGTAATTTTTGCTTTACCACCCTTGTCATTACCACTTGATGTTACAACTGCTTCCCCAATCGTTACTTGCGTAGCTGGGTCAACCAACTGTTGAGTGCCGTTGTAGACTGTCATTGGTGCTGGAATGTCGAAAGTGAAATAATCACCATTGTTCAAGTTTTCATTGTATTGTTTGAGATCAAACGTTACACGAAGCTTGTAGGCATTCCCTGTACGAACTGCATAATCTCCCTCAGATGTTACATTCTGTTTCGTATCTGAAGCATCCAACAACTCAACACCTGTAATAACTTGCGTTAATTCCTTTGGCGTCGGGTCATCAGCTTTAACAGTATTTGTCGAAACAGATGTAAATGTCAAGACAGAAAGAGCTGCAGCTGAAAGTTTTGAAAGCAATTTCAGCATTTTGCTTTTTGCCATGTTTTCCCCTCTTTTCTATATTTTGTTTTCAATGTTCTTAATCCCTCTCCTGAGAAATGAAGAAGAAATCACAGATTATTTGATATTTACTAGTTAAAGCCCTCCAAACACTTTAAATATTAAACATAAATAACCACATACATTCTAGCATGATACGTGCCACTCTGTCAAGTAAAAGAAAATCAATTTTAACTATTTTACGAATAAAATAATTTGTGTTAAAAAATAATTTTAATTTTCTAGTTTGATTTCTTGACTCAAACTACTTGATTTGTTAAAATAGATTGTCTACATTATATTTGTATATGTTATTATGGTTATTTTCTACGGATTATTACATAAATTCATTATTGATACAGGTATAGTTGTATGTCAAATATAGAATATTTTTTAAAAGGGAATTGTAATTTTATGAAAAAATTGCGAAAAGTTAAGAAGCACTGGGTTGCTGTTTCAATTGGAATTGTCACTTCAGCCTTATTAGTCAATAACGTAGCTGCTAATGAGGTCGGAGGAGAGACCTCAGATGTTTTAAAATCTACTACAGTATCATCTTCAACGATTGAAAAATCCAATGAAGCGGGTGAAACTCCAAGGCCTACTGTGAATGATACTGATGCCAGTTTAGCGCCAAATCACCCCTCTACCTCTTCTTCCAATATATCTGGCAGTGCTACTACTGTAGTTGAAACTCCTACGAAGTCAGCAGATAGCAAACAGATAGGACGAAGTGTTTTCCGAAGTGTAAGCGCATCCACTCCTGCGGAAGCAAATAAAAGTCAGTCTAAAGAATCTGTACCGACTGAGCCTGCTGAATCAACCGAACCTGTTCTAAAACCAGAAGTAAAAGCTGACGAGGAAGCAATTAAAGCAAAAGCCATTCCTGAAATACCAAAAGAAAACCAATCAAAGAAAATTCAAGATGCCATCACAGAAGATGTAAGAACCGTTGTTTCAAAACCAACTGTTGAAGGTGTTGAGTATGATGTTCACTATGATCATAAAAACAAATGGTACTATGTCAATGCTACTGATTTTGGCTTGAATGTAGCTGATAACCAAGATGATACTCTCGCTGTTAATAAAGCACTAAAAGCAGCAAATGAAATTGTAATGGCTGATCCAGATGGTAAACAACATACTGGTGTTGCCGTCAAACTTTCTGGAATCGTCAATGTAGCTCGTGATAAAGGCGAAATTGATCACTATAAAATTTTAACATACGGATCAGGTGTCCCTATGCCTATACAAAAAGGACGAATTGATGGTGTTCAGAATCTTTCGCATGTTACGAAAGAAGAATATGAAAATCTCCGTGTAGACTCGGATGGACTTGTTCGTTATGTTAGTTCTAACGGAGAAAACCTTACAGGAATAGCACTGCCTATCTATCGCAAGAGCGAGAATGGCTCCTTTAATCAAATTAAAATCGGTTCAGAGCACTCAAATGTAACCGGTCTCTTTGGAGACGGTCCAGGAACAACCGTATTAAAAACAAATTTAGTTCAACTAGGAAATCCTTGGGACAGCAATGAGAATGATACAGACAATCGCGACCATGCTGTTTTGCTAGTTGAAAATCAAAATGGATTCCTTGTGAAAGATTTATCTGTTTCTATCCAAAACTTAAAAGAAGCTTTTGGAGAACAACACGATGGCTTCTACGTCAAAGGAATGCCTTACTATGGAAAAGTCGACGGCGTCTTCGTCAATGACTCTGATAATGTAACTGTTGAAGGTGTTGAAGCAAGTGGAGCTAACAAAGCTGGAATTCGTTTTGGTTCCACTCATAATAGTGTTTCAAATATTTCTCTACCTGGTTGGGGTCGCCCTCGCTCTGTGAGTAATTTGATTGCTGGAAAAGCTCCTGGTTATACTTTCAGTAGTCTAAACTTAGGTGAAAACAATAAAGTATTAAACAGTAATACTCACAATAACCGAGTGGCTGGAGTTCAATTCTCTTACCAAACCAATATCCTTATTGAAGGAACAACCACTTCTGAAAATGGACACAAATTAAACGGAAGTACAGGTTATGGTTTCGCTTCAGAGGCTGGATCCTACAATAATGGAATTGTTTTCCGAAACAATACGAGTACCTATAACTATCGTAAAGGTTTAGATATTCACGACGGTGACCGAATTTTAATCGAAAATAACGTTTCATACGGAGATCGCTTGTTAGGTATCTCTGTCTACAACCGAAACTTTAAAATGGAAAATGTTGTCATTCGAAACAACGTTGTCACACAAGATAAAACAAATCGTCTAGTACGAGATGACTTGAAAGTTGACGGAAAATTCACACATGGTCATGATTACCTCCAGTATGAAGCAATTCATTTGCAAACGAATGAAAAATCTCAGGACTTGAGTGCAGACGGAGCCGTAGGTTATTTTGAAATTAGTAATAACCGCATTCAAGATCTAGATTCATCAGGTAGAACCGCTACAAACCAAGACTACAATACAAATGCTATTCTTGTTCGTATGCAAGAACCTTACCTAAACTATGTACTTAATATTAAAAACAACCAAATCACTGGACACTCAGCAAACGATTTGATTAAGATGATTAACTCTTCTAATGACAATATTAAGGGAACAGCTACATTATCTGATACAAGTAAATTTGCAAACGGATTGGGATATGGTTCTGGTTCCATCAACATTAGTAATAATAAAGTCGAGCTTGAAGAACTTTACGGTGATCCAAATAAAGATTTATCTGCTATTACAATCGCTGAATCGACTAGTAATTTTAATGTCGCAGATAAAAATATTCGAGCTAACCAAGATAAGTTCCGCGGATCTGTTGTTTTCCAAAACAATGACATTAAAGTCAAAAAAACTTTCATGAGTACTAGACCTGGCATCATCGGAAAACAAAAGACAATGCCTATCATTTCTATTACAACAAATGCGGAGGGCGTTCTTTTTAAAGACAATAATCTTGACTTTGGGGAAATCACACAATCTTTAGCTAAAAATGCTGCAACACAAACACCATTAATTAGCTTAAACGGAAATAACGGAACTTTAGTGCAACCAGGATTAGGATTTGGTATTAATACAACTCGTACTCCAAGTAACCTCCCAAATACACTGAGTCGAACTCAACCTCTAGCTTTTATTGGTAATGATATTAAAATTTCTAATATTAGTTATGCTAACAATGTCGATTTACCAATTCGTGTATTAGAAACGAACAATCTAGTCCGATATACTGAAAATAATACCTTCACTTCTGACTCAGAAATTACAGTTTCTACTACCGATACAAAAACCGATCCACTTGGCAATGCGATCTATAAGCCTACAACCGAACGCCTCACTCCAAACAAGGAAAAGAATAACGCTCAATTCAATATGGGAGTCAGCCGTTTTTCAACAAGTTCTCCTAGCTTAGTCAATAGTTCAGAAGAGACTGTCCCATATGAAACAATCTACGTGAATGACAAGACCATCGCTGCTGGAACAAGTATTGAAAAAACTCCTGGTGTAACTGGGAAGAAAATTGTAAATACCTATGCAACTAGCGTTGATAACTCTGCTTATGAGAAAACAAGTGGAACCAATATCATGAACTACGGTCTCAGAAATTACTACGAGACAACAAATATTCGGGAAGCGACTGATAATGATCGCATTCCTGGCTTGCTTCGAGCAGACTATACAACGACAGATGGCAAAATTATGACAGCCACTAAAACTTATAGTTACACTGATACTAAAAAACAAACTCAAACAACTGAGATGACTTATCGCTACGAAAACCTTCCAATTGGTTTGAAGAACGATACGCAGTATACATTTACTGATGAAAATGTAACTACGACACCGCAAAATCGTGTTGTCCATGTAGGTACACGAACTTCCAAAGCTATTGGAGCATTTGATCAGTTTGATGTCGATTTCGAAACAGAATATGTAAACGATGATACTATTCTAGTCGGTGATACTGTCATCAAAACTCCTGGTGTCAAAGGAATCCGTACTGTTTCTTATCGAGAAACCCGAGATAATGATACAAATGATCTAATTTCAAGAGAACAAGTTTCTGATAGTATCACTACTAAACCTATTAAGCAAGTCGTACTTGTGGGAACAAAACCACTTACTAGAACTGCTCAAAGAACTGAGAAACAGGATATTGATTTCGATATCGTTAAAGTTCCTTCTGATAAGCTATTTGTTGGTGAAGAAGAGATTCAAACTCCTGGTGTTAAAGGTACTAGAACTATTGTTCATGAAGATACCATTGACAACCGAAACAATACTGTGATCTCGTCTCGTGTTATCTCTGACGAACAAACTCAGCCTGTCAACCAGATTGTATTAGTTGGAACCAAGCCACTAACTGTAACTACTCAAAGAACTGAGAAACAGGATATTGATTTCGATATCGTTAAAGTTCCTTCTGATAAGCTATTTGTTGGTGAAGAAGAGATTCAAACCCCTGGTGTTAAAGGTACTAGAACTATTGTTCATGAAGATACCATTGACAACCGAAACAATACTGTGATCTCGTCTCGTGTTATCTCTGACGAACAAACCGAACCTGTTAAACAGATCGTACTTGTGGGAACAAAACCACTTACTGTAACCGCTCAAAGAACTGAGAAACAGGATATTGATTTTGATATCGTTAAAGTTCCTTCTGACAAGCTATTTGTTGGTGAAGAAGAGATTCAAACCCCTGGTGTTAAAGGTACTAGAACTATTGTTCATGAAGATACCATTGACAACCGAAACAATACTGTGATCTCGTCTCG
>NZ_JBRKNU010000010.1:0-6120 GCF_053010225.1 Streptococcus sp. Z556 | reverse complement strand
TGTCCTTGATCGCAAGCAAGCGATTCTCTGTATCGTAGATGTAGTCTAGCTTCTCTGAGTTCTTCTCAGAAGCGATGTGATTGCCATTCTTGTCGTAGGTATAGGTGATGGTACCATCTGGCCCTTCCAGTTTGGTCAAGCGGTTATGGTCATCGTAGGTAAAGCGTGTCTGGCTCTCCTTACCATCGACTGTCTCGGTGCTAGTCAGTTTATTACCCGCTAGGTCATAGGTGTAGGAGAGCTTGGAGAGTTCCTTACCAGATGCATCCGATACGGTCATGTTTTCCACTTGACCTAGAGTATCGTAGGTATAGGTATGGACGAGGGTTTCACCATCCTGCTTGATGGTTTCTTTGGCGATATGAGCTTATCCCACTTGTCTACTGTGAGGCTAGTATAAAATAAACTAGGGGAAAATTTCCCCTAGTTAGTAATTGAACTGAGTCACAAATTATCTTTGTGAAAGTAATTTATAATTTCCAATCATCTAAACTCAAAACTTTACTTATTCTAGAGTTTCATTATCCTGCCAAAAGAAATGAGCATCCTTTAAATCAAGATGTTCTATCTGAATATCACGACAAACAATTGTCATTTGCAGCAAACCAATATCAACCATACACTTCACAAAATCAGGATTCTCCTCATAAATTTGTAAAGAAATTTCTTGACCATGATGATGCAATTCTCCTCTAGTCATATTTTTAACGTATTGATCTTTTCTCCACTGAATATCTAAAGCATCATTGCTATACTCTACTTTTGCGCATACTAAAAACTTAATTTCCCAGTATTTTTCTTTGTTATGATAATCTTCTATGCACAAAGAAACTTCATCTCCAAAATAGGATATCTTTAAATCTAGTATCCCCATTTCCCAATAATCTATTGCTGCAATCTCTTTTTGTTTAGTTATTAAATTAAATAGTAACATAGCTCCCTCCTTACCATTTATCCCAAGGAATATGTCCCGCAGGGCTTTTTACATCAACATTATTTCCATGAATATCTAAAGGTTTCCCATTTTTATCATAAATATGCATATGAGTATAATCTGTACCAACATTATCAGGTGGATCAATACGCACTCTCATTTTCCCATTTTCCTTAATATGAACACGCCCATTATTTTCATGGAATGTCCAGCCTTCTGGTAGCCTTCCTTTTAGCTCCTGTATATTTAGGTCAACTATCTCTTTTGGAGATAATTTATCTAATTTAGGAGGATTAAAAAGCTTACCAGCATCTGACGCCTTGTCCACCGCCTTTGTAGCTTTCGAAGCATCTGACGCTTTATCCACTGCCTTCGTGGCTTTCGAAGCATCATTGACTGCATCTACTGCATCGAGTGCTTTTTCAAGTTTCCTTAATTTGCCAGCCTTAGCTATAGGATAGAAATTACTTGCAATATCAACAGCTAACTCTGCACCTGCCGCCCAACGATTTGCGTCTTCGCCCGTTAGTGGATCTTTCCCTGTAACTAAACGTTCTCCATTATTCCAGCCTATTAATTCAGCTGCTATAGTTGGAAGTGTAGCTTTATTTTCTTGGTTAAACTTCGCAAATTTTACATTAGATGCATAGGCATTTTCCTCAGGAGTCATTGGGGGAGCTTTTAGATATTCCTCTAATGTCATCCTATCAATTCGCTCTTTTTGATCCGGTCTAAGTCCATGTCTTGCCGCATCTTCATACTTTCTAAAATCTGCGACAGATGGGACTTTAGTTTCTCCCTTATCGGAGGCACCGATTGTTTTTGGATTACATACGTGCTTCAATGTATTCTGTAAAGCCGTATTCCAGTTACGAAGAAGGTTCTTGCCTTCTCGGATTGTAGGAGAGGCCTTAAATCCTATTGCCAAAGCATAGGCAGTACGAATTGCTTGATAGCGTAGTTCTTGAATACGAGCTTGTGCTTGCTGGTATTTCGTTTGTACATAGTCGCGGGCACTATTGTAGGTCGTTTGAACCTTATTCCACTGTCGACTACCCCAATTAACCGCACGGTTGTATTGGGTGCTGATCCAGTTAGTTGCGTGGTTAAAGGCACTCTTAGTCGCATTCCAAGCCTTGGAGGCGAAGCTCTTCACACTATTCCAGGTGTTTGAGGCCACTCTTTTTACCGTATTCCAGGTATTAGAGGCGACTCGTTTAACACCATTCCAAGCATTAGAGGCTGTCTTTTTAACATAGTTCCAGCCTTTTTTGATACTGTTCCAGAAGTGTCCACTCGGGTCTGTATAGTTGACGGGGTTGTTCTGCACATAGCTGTAGCGGTTCTGGCTGAGAGGGTCCGTCGCCTCACCTGGGTAGCTATCCTCGGTTAAGAAAGTACCTCCTTGACTATCATAATACCTTGCTCGTAAATAGTCAAGTCCAGTATCGTCGCGAGCTTCACCGTTATAGGCAAAGGGATTGCCTGTTGTGTCTGTGCTTGCCTTGCTTGCCCCATAGAGATGATAGCGACTGGATGCGACGGCTTGTCCATCCTTGGTCAAACCTGTCACAGAGCCTGATTGGTTAGTCAAGTAGTTGTAACTGTCACCTGTTTGGTTGTTGAGGTAGCTGGTTCTTCCCTTGCCATAGCTATAGGTCTCACGAGCCTTGCCATCATGGTCATAGGTTTCGAGGACTTCTGTATGTTCACGATTGACATCGTTGACATAGTTGCGTTCCTCGTAGTAGTTGTAGGTATCCTCTCGTGTGGTGTAAGGGATGAGGACGTCCTGAACCTGACTGGCATAGGTCACTTCTCCCTGACCCGGTAAGTTTCCAAGTTCTGGTGGGTTGACGACGATCCCCTCCTTGGTCGCTCGGTCCTTAGCCACTTTCTGGTGGTAGGCTGTCGACACATCGTCAAAGATGCTGTGCCAGATGCTTCCTATCGTCTGTGGTAAAGCAGACAGGGCTTGGAGGACATTCTGGCTAAAGCCATACCAGAAGAGGGAGTGTTGGTCCCCACTTGGGGCTGTGTATGGTGACTTACGACCGGACTTGCTTTCCTTTGGCCTGCGTTGGAAGAGCTGATAGGTGTTCTTGCCTTCCTTACGACTGGCGGTGAAGACACGGTTATCATCCCCATCATAAAGCGCAGCCATGAGAAGGCCCTTCTTGTCCTTGATCGCAAGCAAGCGATTCTCTGTATCATAGATATAGTTTAGCTTCTCTGAGTTCTTCTCAGAAGCGATGCGATTGCCATTCTTGTCGTAGGTATAGGTGATGGTACCATCTGGACCTTCCAGTTTGGTCAAGCGGTTATGGTCATCATAGGTGAAGCGTGTCTGGCTCTCCTTACCATCGACTGTCTCAGTGCTGGTCAGTTTATTGCCCGCTAGGTCATAGGTGTAGGAGAGCTTGGAGAGTTCCTTACCAGCTCCATCCGATACCGTCATGTTTTCCACTTGACCTAGAGTATCGTATGTGTAGGTATGGACTAGGGTTTCGCCATCCTGCTTAATGGTTTCCTTGGCGATATAGCCTCCATCGTCATACTCATAGCCATAGCTGGAGATGAGCTTATCCAGCTTGTCCATGTGACGGAGTTCGATGAGACGGTGAGCCTTGTCATAGGTCAAGAAGCTCTTGGTTCCATCTCCTCGAACAACCTCCGTCATATCCCCTGCTGTGTTATAGCTATAGGTGGTTTTTTGTCCCTTAACATCGGTCACGGAAGTCAGGCGATCCAGTTCATCGTAAGTATAGGAGACTGTGCTACCATCTGGGTAAATCATCTTCGAGATATTGCCATAAGCATCATACTCGTACTGGATCAGGCTACCATCTCCCTGACGAACGCCAGTGATCTCGCCTTCTTCGTTAGTCGCGTACTGACTAGTTCCTGTCAGGTCACTCATAGACACCCGACGGCCATCCGCATCATAGGTATAGAGGACTTGACCCTCTTGCTTTTCTAGGTATGAACATAAAACTCTCGAAGAAATTCATCCCCGAGAGTTTTTTCTTGTTTCTATCACAACAGAAGATAGCCGTTCAATATAGAGCAACTAAATACTGAGAGCCTAAAAATCGGTTACTCTATTCAGAAAAACTTAGTGGCACAATCTCTACATCCCCAAGATTATCAACTGAGTACCGTTGACTACCATTTTTAAACCAGCGTTCTAGAACGACATCATAGAGCATGAAGTGGGATTTTTCTTTAATCCAAGCTTCATCAATCCCATAAGGCTTTAAATACTCTAGTACTTCGTTGGGATCTGTTAGCTGAAAACTTGGTAAACCTTTAGTCGAACTAAAACCATAGGAAATTTTCAAATATGATGCTAAATCAAGTTCTCCTCTAGTCTTTATTTCTATACGATAACCGGTCAATCCGTATGCTAATGATTGATCAGATTCTGAAACCTCAATAGTTTGTTTGAGTATTTTATCGCTATAATCATAGTCAATAAAAAGATATCTACCGTCAGGTAACGTCCGCCTATACTCAATTAGAAATGTTTCTTCAATACCTACATACACTAATATAGTTTCACCTTCAGATAAGCCTGATTCAAGACTCATACCAACTGTAATGTCCTTATCGCGATATGATTGGCCTCCGTCAACTGCTTTGCTAAAATCAGCAAGTCCAGGTAAAATACCACTATGGGTTTCTGCATAGTTCATCTCTAAAAAGACATTACTTAAAGATTCATACACTCCTTTATAATAATTCTTTTGATACAAACGATATAAACCAAACAAAGTTAGAAAAACTAATACAGTTATGACTAGGATTTTTAAAATTTTTTTCATTTACCTTTTTCCTTACTTAAATCTTGGATAAACTGATAAGCAACATTGTTCTTCTCTTTTAACATCTCCATTGCTTGGGTATCATCCTGATGATTGATTCCTGCCTCTTTATAAATTTGTTCTTTAACATGGTTCATCCCACCCACATTCTTCAAGAACTCCGATTCACGTGAGTAGCTATTAGTAGAAAGTTGATCATAGTATTGATTAGTAGCTGCAACATAGGATATTCTCTGATTTTTCATGATAGATGTAATATTAACCGCATCAAGATCTGCCTTATAATCTGGGATATTCATACTTGGAGGATTACCGATTGTCACATCACCTAGCCAACCAGATAGATCATTAATATGTTGGTGACTATTGCCCCAATGTCCTTTTCTAAGCCCTTCAAAATTCGCAAGGCGCCATTTATTATCGTATAAATTAGTTGCAGTAGTAATACTTTGATGGGCAAAATCTGTAACAGTCTCACCCTCATTAGTGGCTCTCCTGTGCTGTACGTCTATCCCAGCTTGTATTAGCTTATATTCCTCTCCAGACAATCCGAAGCGGTTCATTTGTTCTTCTATGGTGTGATAACTTTTAGCTCCATATACCGAACCCAGTCCAGCAGTCCCATTCCATTTTATACTATCTTTAAGGTATTGTGGCACTCCAGTAATACTACCGTTCCATTTTGCATTCTCATCGTTATAAATGATTCCACCTACTAAACGATTATAGATATAATCAGTATTTCCACCTTCTGTTTTTTCAATGTTTTTATATAATTTCCACAATAAATCTGAAGTTTGTTCATCAAAACCATATTGTTTTTTAAGATTTTGTTTAAACTCATATGCTGAAACACTATAATCATCAACCGAGTTGACCTTATTTCCTGCCCTATCTGAAGCCTTAGTCGTTTTTGGATCACATATATGCTTCAATGTGTTCAGTAGAGCCGGATTCCAGTTACGAAGAAGGTTCTTGCCTTCTCGGATTGTAGGGGAGGCCTTAAATCCTATTGCCACAGCATAGGCAGTACGAATTGCTTGATAGTGTAGTTCTTGAATACGAGCTTGTGCTTGCTGGTATTTCGTTTGAACATAATCGACTGTACTATTGTAGGCCGTTTGAACCTTATTCCACTGTCTGCCAAGCCAATTCGATGCGCGATTGAATTGGGTGCTGACCCAGTTAACACCTCTATCAATCTGTCTGCCAACCCAGTTAATGCCTCTATCAATCTGTCTGCCAACCCAATTAACGCCTCTACTAATCTGTCTGCCAACCCAATTAACGCCTCTACTAATTTGTCTGCCAGCCCAATTAAGACCTGACTTAACATAGTTCCAGCCTTTTTTGATACTGTTC
>NZ_JBRKNU010000009.1:0-9993 GCF_053010225.1 Streptococcus sp. Z556 | reverse complement strand
TTCAAGTTTCTTAGTTGCTTCAATCGTAGCTTCTACTGCTGGTGCTTTAAAGCTATTCGTGAAGACACTACCTGCTGAGTATTCAACAGTTGCCTTCAAGGCATTTGTTGCTGCATCTTTGGTTACTGTTACCACTGCAGTCTTTTCTGTGTCGTAAGTAATACCAGTTGCTCCGGCATTCACTTCTTTTACAGTATAAGTATGAACACCTTCTGCATCATAGTTGATTGCATTAAATGTTACTTTTCCACCTTGGTTTGTTTTTGTATCAAGTAGTTTTGTACCTTCATACAATTCAAATTGGAATTCACCATCAACCAAAGCACGACCAGTCAATTCTTTCGTAAACTCAAGTGTTGCTGATGTAGCTGTTGGAGCTGGTTCTTTATAAGTGTTAGTGAAGACACGTTCTGCTTCCGCATTTTCTACAGTCGCAACCAATTGACCTTGACCGTTATCTACTACAGTCACTTTAACTGTGTGAGATTCTGTTGAGTATGTCACACCTGCTTCTGTTCCTGATTTCTCAGTAATAGTGTAAGTGTGCTCGCCTGCTTCTGTGTAGTTGACGTTGAAGACAACTTCGCCTGAAGCAGCGTTCTTAGCTTCTGCTACAACTGCATCTTTTTCTTTCAATTCGAAAGTATAAGCATCAGCCACAAGCTCTTTACCATTCAAGACTTTCTTAGCTTTGATTGTCGCGCTTGTTGAAGCTGCTTTATAAGTGTTGGTGAAGGTTGGGTTGTTACCTGTAACAGCTGCAACAAGTTGACCTTGACCGTTATCTGTAACGTTTACTGTCACTTCATGTGTAGCAGAGTCGTATGTCACACCTGCTTCGCTACCTGCTTTTTCAGTGATAGTGTATGTGTGGTTGCCTGCTGCTGCGTACTTGATATCTTCAAAAGTTACAGTACCGTCGGTAGCGTTTTTAGCTGTCGCAACGACTTCGTCACCTTCTTTAAGTTCGAATTCGTATTTACCAGCTTCAAGGGCCTTACCATCCAAGACTTTCTTAGCTGTGATAGTAGCTTTTGCTGAAGCTGCTTTATAAGTGTTGGTGAAAGTTGGGTTGTTACCTGTAACAGCCGCCTCAAGTTGACCTTGACCGTTATCTGTAACGTTTACTGTCACTTTATGTGTAGCAGTGTCGTATGTCACACCACCTTCGCTACCTGCTTTTTCAGTGATAGTGTAAGTGTGGTCGCCTGCTACTGCGTATTCAATAGCTTCGAAAGTTACAGTACCGTCGACAGCGTTTTTAGCTGTCGCAACGACTTTGTCACCTTCTTTAAGTTCAAACTCGTATTTATCAGCTTCTAGAACTTTACCACCCAAGACTTTAGTAGCTGTGATAGTAGCTTTTGCTGGAGTTGCTTTATAAGTATTGGTGAAGGTTGGATTGTTACCTGTAACAGCCGCAACAAGTTGGCCTTGACCGTTATCTGTAACTGCTACCTTAACTTCGTGTTTAGCAGTGTCGTATGTCACACCTCCTTCACTACCTGCTTTTTCAGAGATAGTGTAAGTGTGGTTTTCTACTGCTGCGTACTCAATGTCTTTGAAAGTCACAGTACCGTCTGCTGCGTTTTTAGCTGTTGCAACGACTTTGTCACCTTCTTTAAGCTCGAATTCGTATTTATCAGCTTCAAGAGCTTTACCATCCAAGACTTTCTTAGCTGTGATAGTGGCTTTTGCTGGAGCTACTTTATAAGTGTTGGTGAAGGTTGGGTTGTTGTCAGTTACAGTCGCAACAAGTTGACCTTGGCCGTTATCTGTAACTTTTACCTTAACTTCGTGTTTAGCAGTGTCGTATGTCACACCTTTTTCACTACCTGCTTTTTCAGAGATAGTGTAAGTGTAGTCACCTGCTTCATTGAACTCAATTTCTTTGAAGGTAACGGTGCCGTCTGCAGCGTTTTTAGCTGTCGCAACGACTTCTTCACCTTTTTTAAGTTCGAATTCGTATTTATCAGCTTCAAGCTCTTTACCGTTCAAGACTTTAGTAGCTGTGATAGTTTTTTTATCTGGTTTAGCTTTATAAACGTTCGTGAAAGTAAGGTTGTCAGCACCTGTTGCAGTTGCAACAAGTTGACCTTGGCCGTTATCTGTAACGACTACTTTTACTTCATAAGCATTTGGATCGTATTCAACTCCGGCTACATCACCTGCTTTTTCAGAGATAGTGAATGTACGAGTTTCTTCTTTTGTGAACGTAAGTTTTGGGAATTGAATCTTACCGTTTGCATCGTTTGAAACAGTGTGGAGAACTGTTCCGTTTTCTTTCAACTCAAATTCAAATTGGCCAGCCTCAATAGCTTTACCGTTCAAGACTTTATTGGCTTCAAGTTGAAGTTTTGCTTCTTTAACAGCGTATGTGTTGGTAAATTCTTTCTTAGAATCTTCAAATTTAACGCTCGCTAATTTTTCACCCAAAACATCTTCTACTGTTACAGTCGCTTTAAGGACGTTCGCATCATAAGTGTATCCAGGTTTGTTATCATTAACTTCTTTAATGGTATATTTAAAAGTTCCTGCTTCTTTGTATTTGATTGCCTCAAACTTCACTTTACCATTTTCATCATTTTTGACAGTTTGTAAAACATTACCCTGATCATCTAGCAGTTGGAAACTAAATGCATCTTTTTCAAGAGTTTTACCATTAAGTTTCTTAGTCACTTCTAGAGCAACCTCATCCGATTTGGCACCTACACCAATACCGTCAGTAGTTGTAATTGGTGCAAAACCTTCAAATTCTATTGGTTGGGCTTCCTCGTTTGTAGTGACAGTTACATTGTTCAATACACGTTTAGTAACTGGATTGACTGGTTGAGTCAAACGAGTACGATACATGATATAAAGCCCTTTATGATCTAAGGTTCCATCACCATTAGGTGTAATTGTAAAATGATTTTTATCGGTTACTTGGACATGAGCACTATCCAATTTTGTTCTTCCGTAACCATTTTCCCAATCTGGGAAGTAGTATCCTGTAATGTCACTTGCAAGAACTTGCCCATCCGGAATAGTATCTTGGATATTAACACCAGTGTAAGATTTTGCATAGCGGTTAACACGGATACGCCAGTTTACATAGTTAGGATCACCTGAGTCTTGAACCCCCCATTTAGTAAATCCAGTTGGGTCAACGTCTGGAACGATACGAGTCAAATGATAAACTCCTGCACCAGGAATGTTGATTTCATATTCCTTGTTCTTTTCAACATGGTCTGCCCATACTACAGTAAATGATGCAACAATTTGTTTGTTCTCATTAAACTTCTTAAAGTACTCTTCGTTTGTTACTGTAATCTTAGCAGTATTCGTTGCCTTCTCTGTTGTCAGCGATGCAATCGTTTCACCGTTCGGAGCTTTCAAATCTGTACTAGAATCTACTTCGATTTTAAACTCATTTGGAACGTGATAAACCATGAAATCACCGTTTTTCAGAGTCACATTGTCTGGGAATGCGTAAGTTGTTTTAAGATAGAACTTACCTTCACCATATTTGGCATGATCGACTAATCGGTTCGTATTAATCGTCGGTTCTGTAGTCAAAGTGTACTCTGATTCAGTTTTTTCTGCAGCACTAACTACTCCATTAAGTCTTAGTGCAGGCAAAAAGACCGACACAACCAGTAGCAAGGCCATCAAGCCACGAAAGAGTTTGCTAGTTCTCTTTTTCACCACATTATCCTCCTTATTGTCTATAATGGTTCAATTATATTATACAGAACCTTGACAGAATGTCAATTAAAATGATTCAGTTTTTATATTAACTTATTATTCATTTAAATATTAAGCCTAATCATGTATGTTCATCAGCTTTGAAACAAAAAATACAGGCAAGGATTTCGCTTGTATTTAATATATACTAATTTCCTAAAAGGCTACGTATTTAATCCCAATTCCGCTAAGATTTGACGTTTATAGGCAATTTTTTGAACTTCCTTGTCTTCGCTCTGGGACCAATCTAGTTTAACTTCTGAAACAATCTGCCCAGGCCGATTTTTTAGGATATAGATGCGGTCACTGAGATTGAGGGCCTCCTCGATACTGTGGGTAATAATCAAGGTTGTCAGTTGCAACTGTTTGTGAATCTCCAGATACCAAGCATGGAGCTCCATCTTGGTCATTTCATCCAAGGCGCTGAAAGCCTCATCCAAGAGAAAGAGCTTGTGTCCAAAAAGGTAGGTACGGAGCAAGGCCACACGTTGCCGCATCCCACCACTGAGTTCATGAGGATACTTGTCCCTTACGGCTGTCAACTGGAAAGTCGCAAGGATTTCATCCGCGCTAGCAATGGCTTCTGCCTTATCAACCTTTTGAATCAAGAGGGGCAGGATAATATTGCCAAGGACTGTCTTATGCTCCAAGAGTAAATTCTTTTGTAGCATATAACTCACGCGCCCCTTGGGATTCTCCTCTCCATCAAGGACAATTTTTCCTGACTGGACTTCTAAAATCCCTGCGATTAGGTTAAAGAGAGTAGTCTTTCCAACACCACTTGGACCTAGGATAGAAACCACTTCACCTGAAGTCACTTGTAGGTTAATGTCCTCTAAAATCTTTTCATTGTCGTAGGCATAGCTTACATGTTCTAGTCTAATTTCTGTCATTATTTTACAAATTCGTTAGTGAATCCTTTATCAGTCAAGTCTTCCTTGAGGATACCATTTTCTTTATCCCATTTGTAGAAGGCATTCCAGCGATCAGCATCAAATTGTCCCCATTTTTCCTTGTTGCTAGCATACTCTTTTGACAAGTATTTTTGAGATTCGATGACGAAATCACGTTTTTCCTTGAGTTCTGGGGCATTCTTGATCAGGATATCAGCCGCTTCTTCTGGGTGTTCCATGGCATATTGGTAGCCTTTTTTGATAGCTTGGATGACTTTACGAGCTTCTTCTTTATTGTCTTTGAGATAGTCGTTGTTTGCGATGATAACTGGTGAGTAGTAGTCAAACTCCTTGACATAGTCTTTCAAGTACATGAAGTTGGCGTCTACAACTTGAGATTTGGCAAGGATACCGTCCCAACCGTAGTAGATCCAAGCAGTGTCAAAAACGCCATTGGCAATTGGTGTAATCGAGTTTGAGTCGTTGTTTGGTACTTTTTCAACCTTTTCAAAGTCTCCACCTTGTGATTCTACCAAGGTTTTCAACATAGCCAGTTCCGTTGGGTCATTCCAAGTCCCGTATTTCTTACCAACCAAGTCTTTTGGACTGGTGACATTGTCAGATTTACGTGAGATGATTCCTGATGTATTGTGCTCAACGATAGCGGCAACGGCAGTAATCCCTGCCCCTTTTTCCAATTTCTTAGCCATGTAGTCTTGGAAATAGATAGCAAATGACGCCTTGCCATTGACCACCAAGTCAGATGAGCTTTCTTCTGGTGGCAATTTCAAGTCAACATCCACTCCAGCTTCCTTGAAATAGCCTTTCTCCTTGGCTACATAAAGTCCCGTGTGGTTGGTATTTGGCGTCCAGTCTAGGATAAAGTCAATCTTCTTGACTTCTGCTTCTTTGCTGTCCTTAGAAGCAGTTCCTTGGCCACAAGCTACAAGCACGACAGCTACAAGAGCTGTTACAAGCGTTAAAAACACTTTCCATGTTTTCTTCATTTTCATTTCCTCTTTTCTTTTTCAAAAATGCTCTATTCTAAGTACGTTTCCATTTAATCACATATTTTTCACTAACATCGACCAATTTCATACCCAAAAGACTGATAAGCGACACCAAAATAATAATGGCAAACATGGTATCATACTGAAACAGTTTTTTAGACTGAATCATATAAACACCAAGTCCTTCAAAGCCTCCCAACCACTCAGATACCACTGTTGTGATAAAGGCGTAGGAGACACTGACCCTCAGACCTGCATAAAAGTAAGGCAGGCTAACCGGGATTTTAAAATGCCACAGGATTTGCCAAGGGTTTGCTCGCATCAGACTAAATAAGGTCAGCATATCCTTGTCACAATGTCTAAAACCGTCTAAAATACTGACGATGATAGGAAAAGTTGTCGTCAGAATAATCAAGACAATCTTGGGCAATATCCCATAACCTAGCCACAAGACCAAGATAGGTGCTATGGCAATGGTCGGAATGGTCTGGACAACCACCATCATAGGGTAGATAAGATCATTGAGCCAAGAGAGACTATCCATGAGCACAGCCATGATACAGGCAATCAAGACTCCCATATCTTATATGGAAATATAGTAACGCAAATGCAAGGAAAAGTCAATGAAACTACTTACAGAAAACTATGAAAAAGAGTTTGAAGATAAATGCTTCAAACTCTTTCATAACTTTCTTATTTAGCCTCGTACCAGGTTGCCCCTTCATTTTCATCTGCGATAAGGGGAACACTGAGTTGGATGGCTTCTTCCATGGTTTGTTTCACTAGAGCTTTAACGGCTGCTAGTTCTGATTTCGGAACCTCAAGGACGATTTCATCATGCACTTGCAAGAGCATCTTGGTCTGATAACCACCCTCAACTAGAGCTTTGTCTAGCTGAATCATAGCAATTTTGAGAATATCTGCAGCCGATCCTTGGATAGGGGAGTTAATAGCAGTTCGCTCTGCAAAACCACGAATGTTAAAGTTGCGCGAATTGATATCTGGCAACTCGCGACGACGCTTGAAGAGGGTCTCTACATAGCCCTTATCACGCGCCTCACGAACGACTTCATCCATGTAATTTTTGATACCAGGGAAGCGTTCAAAATAGGTATCAATGTAGGCTTTGGCCTTCTTACGACTAATACCAAGATTGTTTGCCAATCCAAAATCTGAAATTCCGTAAACCACTCCAAAGTTGACGGCCTTGGCATTGCGACGGTCGTTTGGCGTCACATCCTCAGGACGTTCAATTCCAAAGACACGCATGGCTGTCGAGGTATGGATATCAGCTCCCTCTTGGAAGGCTTTGATTAAGTGCTCATCCTTAGAGATATGCGCCAAAACGCGCAACTCAATCTGTGAATAGTCCGAACTGAGTAGTACACTATCCTCCCACTCTGGCACAAAAGCCTTACGAATGAGGCGGCCTTGTTCCAAACGAACAGGAATATTTTGCAAGTTTGGATCCACACTAGACAGACGACCTGTCTGAGTCAAATCCTGCACATAGCGTGTGTGAATCTTGCCATCATCCAAAATCCAATCCTGCAAGCCAATCACGTAAGTCGATTGAATCTTAGCAATCTGACGATAGTCTAGAATTTTCTTAACAATTGGCGCAATAGGAGCCAGACGCTCTAGCACATCCACGGCTGTCGAGTAACCTGTCTTGGTTTTCTTGGTGTATTCTAGAGGAAGACCGAGCTTTTCAAAGAGAAGTACCCCCAACTGCTTAGGTGAGTTGATATTAAACTCCTCACCAGCTAGCTCATAAATCTCCTGAGTTAGCTTTTCAATGACAAACTCATTTTCAGCCTGCATCTCAAGCAAGGTCTCTTTCTTGACCGTAATTCCAGCGATTTCCATCTTGGCAAGGACAAAGGCCAGAGGCTGCTCCATGTCATAGAGGAGATCTAACTGTCCATGTTCACCGAGTTTTTCAAGTAAAACAGGCTCGGTTTCAACCAATACCGCAACCTTGCGAGCTAGGTGTTCCAAGAATTTTTCCCGTTCAGGAATTGCCTTCTTGACCCCCTTGCCGTAAAAGGTCTCATCGTCGACTATGTAAGTCTGACCATAAAGACTCGCAATGGTTGAAATTTCATTATTCTCGACAGTAGAGAGAAGGTACTTGGCCAAGCGACTGTCAAAAGCAGGGGCCTGCAGGTTCAAGTCCAAGCGATTTAAAAGAACCTTCGCTTTCTTAAAGTCATACACTTTCAGAGGTGTTTTTTCTAGAAAATCCTTGAGAATCGACTCCTGTAAGAGCTCAAGTTTATCTGTAGCGTAAAGTTTATCCCCACAGGACCAGGCAAAACCAACCAAATCATCTGTATGGTAATTCTCACCAAAAAGCTCAAAGTGGAAGATAGAGTCTGCGCTCAGCATGTCTTGACTGACGTGGTCAACAATAGTGAAATCCAAACTTTCAGGCGTATCCGTTGATGAAACATTTAGAGCTTGCTTGAGTTGTTTGAAGCCCATCTCATCATAGAATTTTCCGAGATTTTCCACATCTGGTCCACTATAGACCAAATCATCAAGGCCAATCTCAATAGGTGCATGAGTCTCAATAGTCGCCAAGGTTTTAGACAGGAAGGCTTGTTCCTTGTCATTGATGAGATTTTCCTTCATCTTAGAAGCCTTCATCCCATCGATATGTTCATAAATACCCTCGAGCGAGCCGTGTTCCAGCAAGAGCTTGATGCCCGTCTTTTCACCAATTTTAGTGACGCCAGGGATATTATCAGACTTATCCCCCATGAGGGCTTTGAGATCTATAAACTGAGCTGGTGTGAGGCCCATCTTTTCCATAAGGTAAGCTGGTGTAAAGGCCTCAAACTCAGCCACACCTTTCTTGGAAATCTCGACCACCGTACGCTCATCGGTCAACTGGATCAAGTCCTTGTCTCCGCTAACGATTGTCACATCGAAGGAATCTTTCTCAGCCAAACGACCAAGAGTCCCGATGATATCATCCGCTTCATACTGTGGCAACTCATAATGGCGAATTCCAAGATGGTCTAGCAACTCACGTATGAAGGGAAATTGCTCACGAAACTCATCTGGAGTTTTCGCGCGACCACCCTTGTAGTCTGCATACATCTCTGTTCGGAAAGTCGTCTTACCTGCATCAAAGGCTACCAAAACATGACTAGGCTCAACCCGCTCTAAGACATGATTCAACATGAGTTGAAAACCGTAAATTGCATTGGTATGAAGACCATTAGCATTTTTAAACCGATCTAGTTGCTGATAAAGCGCAAAAAAAGCTCGAAAGGCAACAGAAGATCCATCAATTAATAATAATTTTTTCTTGTCCATACACCCATTATAAAGGAAAGCGAGGAAAAATACCATCGGAAAGAGCTGAAAAACTTGGACTTGTCCCTATTTCTCCATAAAAAGAAAAGGATCCTACGAATCCTTTTCTTGTATCGATGTTAGGCAATTTATTTGTTCAATCTTCTCTTTGCAAATGGTAGCAAACCAAGAAGGAGACCGATAAATCCGAGCGATCCGACTGCTGAGGTGGCTTGGCTTCCAGTATTTGGAAGGAGCTGCTCATCCGTTGCTGCAGGAGCTTTGTAAGTACGATCTTGTTTCGTACCGAGAGTAGAATTTGTATCCAAAGGAACCGCACTGCCAGTATATTCTGGAACTTCGTTTACTGCTGGTTCAATCTTTTCAGCATAGGCTGGAATATTGGCTACTGCTGGAGCACCGCTTTCTGCATAAACTGGGACATTCACTACTGCTGGAGCACCACTTTCTGCATAAACTGGGACATTCGCTACTGCTGGAGCACCACTTTCTGCATAAACTGGGACATTCGCTACTGCTGGAGCACCGCTTTCTGCATAAACTGGAACATTCGCTACTGCTGGAGCACCGCTTTCTGCATAGACTGGAACATTCACTACTGCTGGAGCACCGCTTTCTGCATAGACTGGGAGTTCATTTACTGCAGCTTCTACCGCGTTTACACCTTGCTTGTATTCTGGCAATTCTGTAGTCGCAGCTTCAACTGCATTCACTCCACCTTTAAAGTCTTCAATTTCAAGAACAGCCGACATGACACTACTTAGAGTCTTAATGGCATCCTCATAGTCTGCCAATGCTTGTTGCAATTCTTTTACTTGATTATTTTCAACACCATTCATTTTTGAAACAGAGATTTGTTCTTTAATTTTAATAACTTTTTTCTCTAATTTCAAAAGTTCTTGTTTCTTGGTATTTGTTTCTGGACGCTTAGCTTCTTCTGCTTTCCTAGCTTCCTCTGCCTTCTTAGCTTCCTCGGCTGCTTCCTTGTCCGCTGCAGTGAGTTTAGCTTGGTCTTGGCTAGAAAGTTGAGAATGAGT
>NZ_JBRKNU010000008.1:0-37627 GCF_053010225.1 Streptococcus sp. Z556 | reverse complement strand
GCTCGGTAGCTCAGTTGGTAGAGCAATGGATTGAAGCTCCATGTGTCGGCGGTTCGATTCCGTCTCGCGCCATATTTTATTTATAACTTGGAAGGGTAGCGAAGAGGCTAAACGCGGCGGACTGTAAATCCGCTCCTTCGGGTTCGGGGGTTCGAATCCCTCCCCTTCCATTACTTTAGTTACGGGCATAGTTTAAAGGTAGAACTAAGGTCTCCAAAACCTTCAGTGTGGGTTCAATTCCTACTGCCCGTGTTAATATGATTATGGCGGGTGTGGTGAAGTGGTTAACACACCAGATTGTGGCTCTGGCATGCGTGGGTTCGATCCCCATCACTCGCCTATTTTATATTATTGGGGTATAGCCAAGCGGTAAGGCAAGGGACTTTGACTCCCTCATGCGTTGGTTCGAATCCAGCTACCCCAGTTACTATTTGCCGGCGTGGCGGAATTGGCAGACGCGCTGGACTCAAAATCCAGTGTCCGCAAGGACGTGCCGGTTCGACCCCGGCCGCCGGTATAGTAATAAAGACAAGGTTTTAGGACCTTGTTTTTTGATTTAGTGAAGATATTTAGTGAAGATTTTGATATTTTTTCTTTAAGTAAAGATAAGTGATGGATCATCTTTTTCTTCTTACTCTAATCATTTTTAGAGTATTTTTGGTATAATATTACTTATTCACAATTTATTTTGATTATGAAAGAGTTTGGTGATTAATGTCTCGGTCTGTTGAAATACTAAAGAAACGTTACTTAAAGAATATAAAAGAGAATCCAGATTTATTTATTGGGATTGAGTTAGAATATCCTATTGTAAATTTAGGGGGTAAGGCTACAGAAGTTGAAGTTGTTAAGGATCTCTTTCGGTATTTACCATTAGTACTGGGTTTTACTATCGAAAAAGTAGATGACTTTGGAAATCCAATTCAGTTACTTGATCCAGTTAGCCAAGATACTATCTTGTTCGAAGTCTCCTATACAACTATCGAGTTTGCCTTTGGTAGGGCGGATTCCATCCAAGAGGTTGAAGAGCGTTTTAGAGACTACATGGATTTTATTCAGATAAAACTTGGGGAAGCAAATCATGCTATAGTTGGTTCTGGAATCCATCCATACTGGGAGAAGAATGAGAATCAACCGGTTGCTTATGCACGCTACCAGATGTTAATGAACTATTTGAAGTTGAGTAGAACTGTTCTAGGGAAGGATTTACACGACTACCCGGAATACGGTGCTTTTATCTGTGGAAGTCAAGTTCAATTGGATGTTTCAAAGTCTAACTATTTGCGTGTCATCAATGCATTTACTCAGATCGAAGCTGCAAAAGCTTATTTGTTTGCCAATTCTGAGTTTTCTGGGGCAGATTGGGATACCAAAATTTCGAGAGATATTTTTTGGGAAGAGTCTATGCACGGGATTTATCCTGAAAATGTAGGCGTTAATGCCAGACTCTTCAAAGACGAGAATGATTTTTTTGATTATCTAGATCATTCTGCAATCTTTACCGCGGAACGTGATGGCGAAACCTATTATTTTTATCCAATTCGAGCAAAAGATTATTTAGGGACTCCGGAAATTTACGCCTTCGCTCTTGATGGGAGAGAGATTCTTCTTTATCCTCAGGAGAAGGACTTCCAAACTCACCGTAGTTACCAGTACCAAGATTTGACAACTCGAGGTACTATCGAGTTTCGTAGTGTCTGTACGCAACCCTTGAATCGTACCTTTGCTGCGACGGCTTTTCATTTGGGTTTGTTGCTTAATTTAAATAAGTTAGAAGCTTACTTGCAATCTGCGCCATTTTTTACCAGATTTGGTCGTGATTATAAGTCATTGAGGCGACAATTTTCTAAGAAAATGCTCACAGTTGAGGAAGAAACTGCGATTGTCGAGTTTTCAAAAGGCTTACTCCTTCTAGCTGAGGAAGGTCTGGAGAAGAGAGGTAAGCAAGAAATGACCTATTTACAGCCTTTGAAAGAAGAATTGGGCCTATAATTTCTCTGATAAAGGGAGAATTTTCTGAAAAATCATGATATAATGGAAGAGACTATAGATAAAGGATAGAGATTATGACATTAGTTTATCAATCAACGCGTGATGCGAATAATACAGTAACTGCTAGCCAAGCTATTTTGCAAGGTTTGGCGACGGACGGTGGTCTCTTTACACCGCTTACTTATCCAAAGATGGATTTAGACTTTGAAAAATTGAAAGATGCTTCTTACCAAGAAGTGGCTAAGTTAGTTTTGTCAGCATTTTTAGATGACTTTACAGCTGAGGAGTTGGACTACTGTATCAGCAATGCCTACGATAGCAAGTTTGATACTCCAGCTATTGCACCATTGGTGAAACTGGATGGGCAATACAATTTGGAATTGTTCCATGGTTCAACGATTGCCTTTAAAGATATGGCCTTGTCTATCTTGCCATACCTTATGACGACTGCTGCTAAAAAGCATGGTTTGGAGAACAAAATCGTCATTTTGACAGCCACATCTGGTGATACTGGGAAAGCTGCGATGGCAGGGTTTGCGGATGTGCCTGGAACTGAAATTATCGTCTTTTATCCAAAGGATGGTGTCAGCAAGGTACAAGAGTTACAAATGACTACTCAGACTGGCGACAATACTCATGTTATTGCTATCGATGGAAACTTTGATGATGCGCAAACAAACGTGAAACATATGTTTAACGATGTAGCTCTCCGTGAAAAATTAGCAGTCAATAAACTACAATTTTCATCAGCTAACTCTATGAACATTGGTCGTTTGGTACCACAGGTTGTTTATTATGTCTATGCCTATGCCCAGTTGGTTAAGTCTGGTGAGATTGTGGTTGGTGAAAAGGTCAACTTCACAGTACCAACAGGGAACTTTGGAAATATCTTGGCTGCCTTTTATGCCAAGCAAATTGGTCTGCCAGTTGGCAAATTGATCTGTGCTTCAAATGACAACAATGTTTTAACTGACTTCTTTAAAACACGTATTTACGACAAGAAACGTGAGTTTAAAGTAACAACCAGTCCATCTATGGATATCTTGGTATCTTCAAACTTGGAGCGTTTAATTTTCCATCTTTTGGGGAATGATGCGGTTAAGACAGCTGAACTCATGAATGCCTTGAACACGCAAGGACAATATGAGTTGACTGATTTTGATACAGAGATTCTTGACATCTTTGCAGCTGAATATGCGACTGAGGAAGAAACTTCGGCAGAAATCAAACGTGTTTATGAGTCAGATTCCTATATCGAGGATCCACATACGGCGGTTGCCTCAGCTGTTTATAAAAAATACCAAATGGCTACTGGTGATGTAACCAAGACCGTGATTGCTTCAACAGCTAGTCCATACAAGTTCCCAGTGGTTGCCGTAGAAGCGGTAACAGGAAAAGCAGGCTTAACTGACTTTGAAGCCTTGGCTCAATTACATGACATTTCAGGAGTGGCAGTGCCACCAGCGGTTGATGGCCTTGAAACAGCTCCAGTTCGTCATAAAACAACAGTGGCAGCTGCTGACATGCAAGCAGCGGTTGAGGCTTATCTAGGACTTTAAAACAGAGGGAGTAAACTCGGTTGGGAAACAACTGAGTTTCTTTTCATCAGGAGGACAGATTGTTTAGAAAAAATAAAGACATTCTCAACATTGCCTTGCCCGCTATGGGTGAAAACTTTTTGCAGATGCTCATGGGCATGGTGGACAGCTACTTGGTTGCCCACTTGGGCTTGATCGCTATTTCGGGTGTTTCAGTGGCTGGCAATATTATCACGATTTACCAGGCCATTTTCATCGCTTTGGGGGCTGCTATTTCCAGTGTTATTTCAAAAAGCATGGGGCAGAAAGACCAGTCCAAGCTAGCTTATCATGTGACTGAAGCGCTGAAGATCACCTTGCTACTAAGTTTGCTTTTAGGGGCCTTGTCTATCTTTGCTGGGCAAGAGATGATAGGTCTTTTGGGAACTGAGCAGGCTGTGGCTGAAAGTGGGGGACTCTACCTTTCTTTAGTGGGTGGTTCGATTGTTCTTTTGGGCTTGATGACGAGTCTAGGTGCCTTGATTCGTGCAACGCATAATCCGCGTCTACCCCTCTATGTTAGTTTTTTATCCAATGCCTTGAATATTCTCTTTTCAAGTCTAGCTATTTTTATCCTTGATATGGGGATAGCGGGTGTTGCTTGGGGGACTATCTTGTCTCGCTTGGTTGGTCTTGTGATTTTATGGTCGCAATTAAAACTGCCTTATGAGAAGCCATCTTTTGGTCTAGATAAGGAACTATTGACCTTGGCTTTGCCAGCGGCAGGAGAACGTCTCATGATGAGAGCTGGGGATGTTGTCATCATTGCCTTGGTTGTTTCTTTTGGAACGGAGGCAGTGGCGGGAAATGCGGTCGGAGAAGTCTTGACCCAGTTTAACTACATGCCTGCCTTTGGCGTCGCTACGGCAACGGTCATGCTGGTAGCTCGAGCAGTTGGAGAGGATAATTGGAAAAGAGTAGACGAGGTAAGCAAACAAACTTTTTGGCTTTCTTTCGTCCTTATGTTGCCCTTAACACTTAGCATCTATGCCTTGGGGACACCACTGACACATCTCTATACGACGGATCCTGTTGCGGTTGAAGCTAGCGTTTTGGTGGCACTTTTCTCACTACTAGGGACTCCCATGGCGACAGGGACAGTTATTTATACGGCGGTTTGGCAGGGATTGGGAAATGCTCGCCTTCCCTTTTATGCGACAAGTATCGGGATGTGGTGTATCCGCATTGGGACAGCCTATCTGATGGGAATTGTGCTTGGTTGGGGCTTGCCTGGTATTTGGGCAGGGACTCTTTTGGATAATGGTTTCCGTTGGTTATTTCTACGCCACCGTTATCAGCGTTATATGAGTTTGAAAGGATAGAAAATGCAAAGAACAGCTTTTATTTGGGATTTAGACGGAACCTTATTGGACTCTTACGAAGCGATTTTATCAGGGATTGAGGAGACCTTTGCTCAGTTTTCTATTCCTTATGATAAGGAGAAAGTGAGAGAGTTTATCCTCAAGTATTCGGTGCAGGATTTACTGGAGCAGGTGGCAGAAGAGCGAAAGCTGGATGCGGAAGTACTTAATCAGATACGTGCACAGAGCTTGTCTGAGAAAAATGCCCAGGTAGTTTTGATGCCAGGTGCGCGTGAAGTGCTAGCTTGGGCAGACAAAGCAGGGATTCAGCAGTTTGTCTATACTCATAAGGGGGACAATGCGCTTACTATTTTAAGAGACTTGGGGTTGGAATCCTATTTCACAGAGATTTTAACCAGTCAAAGTGGTTTTGCGCGCAAGCCCAGTCCAGAAGCGGCGACATATCTGCTAGACAAATATGAGTTGGATCCTAGGACTACCTATTATATAGGGGACCGGACTTTGGATGTGGAATTCGCTCAGAATAGCGGCATTCAAAGCATTAACTTTTTAGAATTGTCCTATGAAGGGAATCAGAGGATTCAAGTACTAGCAGACATTCCTTATATTTTTGAGGATAAGTGATGAGAAGATTGTGTCAGTTCTGTGACAGAAACCTAACAAACTATTTCAAGTAATCGCGTTTGTTACAAGGAATAGACAGTTCTGTTAAATAGGCCCGAGAGGGCTTTTTTTCTGCTTTTTTTGTGTTATGATAGACAGATACTCATTTGAAAGGAATGTGAAAGAATGAAGAAAAGAATTATTTTAGCTTCAACAGTAGCCTTGTCTTTTGCGCCAGCATTGGCAACTCAAGCGGAAGAAATTGCATGGACGGCTCGTACCGTTGAGCAAATCCAAAATGACGTGACGAAAAACGAGAACAAAAACAGCTATACAGTTCAGTATGGTGATACCCTGAGCACGATTGCAGAAGCTTTGGGAGTTGATGTGACGGTTCTTGCTAATTTGAACAAGATCACCAATATGGACTTGATTTTCCCAGATACTGTCCTCACTACAACTGTCAATGAGGCAGAAGAAGTAACGGAAGTTGAAATCCAAACTCCTCAAACAGATGCTAGTGAAGAAGTGACGACTGCAACAGCTGATTTGACAACCAACCAAGTGACAGTCGATGAGCAAACAGTTCAAGTGGAAGACCTTTCTCAACCAATTAAGGAAGCTCCAACTGCAACAGAGACTGAAAAACCAGCAGAAGTAGCGCCAAGTTCAGAAGTTTCTGAGACAGCGACAGTTGCTGAAGAGACACCATCTACAGAAACACCTGTGGCAGAAGAAACAGCAGCAACAACTGAAACCACTAGCCCTAGCCCAGTTGAAGAAGCTCCTCAAGCGGCGACTACAGCAACCGAAGAAACGGTAGCAGCTGCGCCAGCAACTGAAACGCCTGCTGATACAAGAGGAACAAGTGCAACAGAAGAAACAGCAGCATCAACAGCAACTTCTGACACTGCAACTTCGACTTATCAAGCAGAGCAAAGCCAAACTCCTTCAAGAACTTATTCAGCTCCAGCGGCTCCTGACTATGCAGGACTTGCTGTAGCTAAGTCTGAGAATGCTGGTCTTCAACCACAAACTGCAGCCTTTAAAGAAGAAATCGCTAACTTGTTTGGGATTACATCTTTTAGTGGCTACCGTCCTGGTGACAGTGGGGACCACGGTAAAGGTTTGGCCATCGACTTTATGGTTCCAGTGAGTTCAGCACTCGGAGATCAAATTGCAGAATATGCAGTCAAAAATATGGCTAGCCGTGGTATCAACTATATCATTTGGAAACAACGTTTCTACGCTCCATATGATAGTAAATATGGACCAGCCTACACGTGGAATCCAATGCCAGACCGTGGTAGCGTAACCGAAAACCACTATGACCATGTTCACGTTTCAATGAACTAATCATTAAAATGGAAGTTGGGAACTGATGAGTTCCCGCTTCTTTTTTGTGTGTAAATTCTTCAGGATAATAAGAAGATTATTCTGAAGCAAGGTGGGCCTGCTATTTTGACTCTGCTGAGTATGTTGCTTTTTTAGACTCTTATCCATTTCGACGTTTACGGGCTAGTAGGGCTCTGTAAAAGAAAATGTGATTATTTTGGATATAGGGAAGGATTGAAAAACTAGCAATTCCAAAAGTGATCCAGTTGAGGAAGTACCAAGGAAGTAGTTGTAAGTCTAGGACAAAGCGCTGGAATTTGTACCCTTTCACCAAGAATCGACTGGTTTTCAGGATTTGACTTGGTTTAGCCTGTCCTAAATATAGAGTATCGCAGAGGAGGAATTCTACCTGCGAGTAGGCGTAATGTTGCGGGATATAGAGGACATTTCCTACAATCATCAAGATGAGACTCGCGAAAAAGTAGAGTCCAAAAGTCATAAGGAATTGCTCGGTTTCAAGCGACGAGAGATCTAATTTTGGAAATTCAGGATGTAGGGCGACAAATCTCCGAGCCAAGAGATTGCTATAAAAGAGGAAATAAACGCCTACTAAGTTTGGAATGCTCCATAAAAAAAGGTAGAAACGTTTGAGGAGCAGAGTTAGGAAGGTCTGCGAGAAGCGCTCTTCAGCAAAAAGGGCCAGGCTTGATTTTACTGAGAGTTCCGTATCAGGATCCTTGAGGAGTCGGAGTGTCGCAAAAGCAGCACCTGCTAGAAAAATCGTGCTCATAAAAGAAACCACTAGTGGGAAGAGATAGGCTTGGAGCACTTGCGCCAGCATGCTGAAAAAGGATTGCTCTAAAACACTTTCCTGGAGACGAGCCAAGGGGTTGAGAAAGCCTGACAAGATGACCAGCATACTAGGAAGGAGATAGACCAGAAGGAGGCGGGGATTTTCAGCCTGAAATTGCCTCGTCTGCAGACGAATAGTTTTTAAATCAATTTTTGGGTATTTCATTCTCTCATTATACCATAGTTCGTGACAGTTCCAGCTTTTTTTGATAAAATCATACAGTATGCCTTTGGGCGCAAAGTATGAACTGGGACTGTTTTTCCCAGCTTCGGAGGTAGAAAATGTCAGATTCACCAATCAAATACCGTTTGATTAAGAAAGAAAAACACACAGGAGCTCGTCTGGGAGAAATCATCACTCCACACGGCACCTTCCCGACGCCTATGTTTATGCCAGTTGGGACCCAAGCTACGGTCAAGACTCAGTCACCAGAGGAGTTGAAGGAAATGGGTTCAGGAATTATCCTGTCAAACACCTATCACTTGTGGCTTCGCCCTGGAGATGAACTCATCGCACGCGCAGGAGGTCTCCACAAGTTCATGAACTGGGACCAGCCCATCTTGACGGATAGTGGTGGTTTCCAGGTTTATTCCCTAGCAGATAGCCGTAATATCACCGAAGAAGGAGTAACCTTTAAAAACCATCTCAATGGTTCCAAGATGTTCCTATCACCAGAAAAAGCTATCTCCATCCAGAATAATCTGGGCTCAGACATCATGATGTCTTTTGATGAATGTCCTCAGTTTTACCAACCATACGACTACGTTAAGAAATCCATCGAGCGTACCAGTCGTTGGGCTGAGCGTGGTTTGAAGGCTCACCGTCGTCCACAGGATCAAGGTTTGTTTGGAATTGTGCAGGGGGCAGGATTTGAAGACCTTCGCCGTCAGTCAGCTCATGACCTTGTCAGCATGGATTTTCCTGGCTACTCTATCGGTGGTTTGGCAGTGGGAGAAACGCATGAGGAAATGAATGCAGTCTTGGACTTCACAACCCAACTTCTCCCAGAAAATAAACCTCGCTATTTGATGGGTGTGGGAGCGCCAGATAGCTTGATTGATGGGGTTATTCGTGGTGTGGATATGTTTGACTGTGTCTTGCCGACTCGTATCGCTCGTAACGGAACTTGTATGACTAGCCAAGGGCGTTTGGTTGTCAAGAATGCCCAATTCGCTGAAGACTTTACGCCACTGGATCCTGAGTGTGATTGCTACACATGCAAGAACTACACACGAGCCTACCTTCGTCACTTGCTCAAGGCTGACGAAACCTTTGGCATCCGCTTGACTAGCTACCATAATCTCTACTTCTTGCTCAACCTCATGAAGCAGGTTCGACAAGCCATCATGGACGACAATCTCTTGGAATTCCGCGAGTATTTTGTAGAAAAATATGGCTACAATAAGTCGGGCCGCAATTTCTAAAATGGAATTTATAGAAGCTAAAAAATCCTGCGTTTTCTCGTAGGATTTTTCTTCTTTTTTTGATAGAATAAAGTGTATAACGAAAGGGAGAATAAACTCGTATGCGCATTAAATGGTTTTCCTTGATTAGGATTACAGGTTTACTACTGGTACTCTTGTACCACTTCTTTCAGACCATCTTTCCTGGAGGCTTTTTCGGGGTAGATGTCTTTTTCACATTTTCAGGATTCTTGATTACCTCTCTCCTCTTGGAAGAGTTTGGTAAGAAAAGCCAGATTGATTTGCTGGGCTTTTTTAAGAGACGGTTTTACCGTATCGTGCCACCTGTGGTTTTGATGATTTTGATGACCATGCCCTTTACTCTCTTAGTTCGTCAAGACTATGTTGCAGGTATTGGCGGTCAGATTGCTGGAGTTTTCGGCTTTGTGACCAACTTCTATGAAATGCTTACGGGGGGCAGCTATGAATCTCAGTTCATTCCCCACCTCTTTGTTCATAACTGGAGTTTGGCTGTTGAGGTTCACTACTACATCCTTTGGGGCTTGGCTGTCTGGTTCTTATCGAAACGATCAAAATCTAGTAGTCAGTTGAGAGGAACCGTCTTTCTCCTGTCTGCGGGAGCATTCATCCTTAGCTTCTTCTCCATGTTTATTGGTAGTCTCATGGCTAGTTCCTATTCGTCTGTCTACTTTTCAAGTCTAACCCATGTCTATCCTTTCTTTTTAGGAAGTATCCTTGCGACAGTTGTGGGAGTTCGTCAGACGACTGATTTGGTCAAACAATTTGATCGAATGTGGAATCTTCGTCAGAATCTACTGGTGTTTGCTGCAGGGCTTTTGGTATTGTTGCTTCTGACTTTCTTTGTTAAGTTTACCTACCTGTTCGCTTACTTGTTTGGTTTCTTACTTGCCAGCTTAGCAGCCGTGGTCATGATTTTTGCTGCGCGTGTCTTGCATGAGAAAACGCCTGAGATACAAGAACCTCGAATCATTACATTTTTAGCGGATACTAGCTACGCGGTTTATCTCTTCCACTGGCCTTTTTATATTATCTTTTCTCAATTAATGGGGAATCTATTAGCTGTTATCCTGACCGTTATCTTTTCCTATTTCTTTGCTATCTTGTCCTTTTATATTATTGAGCCATTGATTGCTGGTAGGACCAATCCTTTCATTAGGAAAATCAGCAAACTGCCTCATATCAAATCCATCAGTGCTTCTAGCGTGGGTATCCTTGGAGTGATTGCCTTAGTGATTACTATTGTATCTCCTCAGGTTGGAGCCTTTGAAACAGACTTGATGGTCAATGGTTTTAAACAAGCGCAAACCAATATAGGACAAACAAAGACTCTTGCTGAACAAGCCGAACTGAGTCGCCTGGGAATTTCTGAGGGAACGAGTCTGATTGGAGATTCGGTAGCCTTGCGTGCTAATACAGCCTTACAAGAGGCACTTCCTGAAGCAAATATTAACGCTCAGGTTAGTCGGACGACCAAGCAAGCCAATGACATTATGCTTCTTAACAGCCAGAACAAGGCACTGCTAAAAACAGTTGTCATTGCAACAGGGGTCAATAATCCTGAAGGCTACAAGAATGATTTGGATAGCATCGTTAGCAATCTACCGAAAGGACACCATCTGATACTGGTGACGCCTTATGAGGGAGATAAGAGCAAGGACACTTATACCTCAGTGGAGCAGTATGCAACTTATGCGCGAGAATTAGTAGAAAAGACTCCTTACGTGAGCATTGCTGATTGGAACAAGGTTTCTAAGGAGCACCCTGAAATCTGGGCCGGAACAGACCAGGTTCACTTCGGGAATGACAATAGCAAGCTCGAAGAAGGTGCTAAGCTATACGCAGAAACGATTGCAGCTGCTGTTAAGGCTGCTCAAGAACTGCCTGTGAAATCAAAATAAAATCAAAGAGTTGGAGAAATCCAGCTCTTTTAAAATATCTCCAGAAAATAGGTCTATACCATTTACAAATGAAAAAGAAAGGTTTATAATGTAATTGACATAATAAGTTCTAGAAACAATCTATCAAGGAGGTTATCATTATGCCTAATTATATTAAAGCGGATCAGTTTTTCTATCCACACGGAGTTCGTCGTGGCGGCTACTTGGAACTTGTGGATGGTAAGTTTGGAAAACATGTAGAAGAGATTCCTGAAGGTGCTGACGTCATTGACTATACAGGCTATAGCATTGCCCCAGGACTTGTGGATACCCACATTCATGGATTTGGCGGTGTGGATGTTATGGATAATAACATCGAAGGCACACTTCATACCATGAGTGAAGGGCTTCTCAGCATGGGAGTAACGAGTTTCTTGCCGACAACTTTGACTTCTTCTTATGAGCAATTGCTCGCAGTAACAGAAAATATCGGTGCCCGTTACCAGGAAGCAACTGGAGCGAAAATTCGGGGTATCTATTTTGAAGGTCCGTATTTCACAGAGAAATACAAGGGAGCTCAAAACCCTGCCTACATGAAAGATCCTCGTATGGATGAGTTTCGTGCTTGGCAAAAAGCAGCAAATGGCTTGCTCAATAAAATCGCCCTTGCGCCAGAACGTGAAGGTGTAGAAGACTTTGTTCGTACGGTTACGGGCGAAGGTGTGACGGTTGCTCTTGGTCACTCAGATGCAACATTTGACGAAGCTAAAAAGGCAGTCGATGCTGGGGCTAGTGTTTGGGTACATGCCTACAATGGGATGCGTGGTTTGACTCACCGTGAACTCGGTATGGTTGGAGCTATGTATCAATTACCTCATACCTATGCAGAGTTGATCTGTGACGGTCACCACGTAGATCCGAAAGCCTGCGAAATCCTTATCAAACAAAAAGGAACAGAAAATATTGCTCTTATCACAGACTGTATGACAGCTGGTGGATTGGAAGACGGTGACTACATGTTGGGAGAATTCCCAGTTGTCGTTGCAAATGGAACTGCTCGTCTCAAATCTACAGGTAACTTGGCAGGTTCTATTCTCAAACTCAAAGACGGTTTGAAGAATGTGGTTGACTGGAACATTGCCTCTCCACATGAAGCAGTGATGATGGCCAGTTTCAACCCAGCAAAATCTGTTCACATTGATGATGTCTGTGGACAAATCCGTGAAGGCTACGATGCTGACTTTATCGTGCTAGATAAAGATTTGGAATTGGTAGCTACTTATCTAGATGGTGTGAAACGTTATCAAGCATAAGATGATAAAATAGGAGTCGGCAAAGGACTCCTATTTTTATGATAGTCTCAAAATAGGTTTTAATAAGTTTCTCTGATAGGGCACTTAAGCAAAATTCTTTCCTTGTTTTGAAAAATTCGTTATAATATACGGTACAAAGGAAGTAGTGAAAATGTATCGTGTTATAGAAATGTATGGGGACTTTGAGCCTTGGTGGTTCATGGAAGGTTGGGAAGAAGATGTCATCATGAGTCAACGGTTTGACAAGTACTATGATGCTCTAAAATATTATAAATCATGCTGGTTTGAGCTGGAAAAGAAGAATCCTCTTTATAAGAGTCGGAGTGATTTGATGACTATTTTTTGGGATCCTGCAGACCAACGTTGGTGTGATGAGTGTGATGAGTATTTGCAGCAGTATCATTCTTTGGCTCTTTTACAGGATGGGCAAGTCATCCCCGATGAAAAGCTACGTCCAGGCTACGAAAAACAAACAGGTCAAGAAAAACACCGTTCTTGCCGCATGAAATTGAGATGAAAAGTAACTTTTTAAGTTGCTTTTTTTATTTTTTTGCGAATAGTTAGATAAGGAGGGCGGTATGGTACAAGAAATTGCACAGAAAATGATTGCGACTGCTAAGAAAAAAGGAGCTCAGGATATCTATTTCATTCCCAAGGAAGCTACTTATGAACTTCATATGCGAATTGGTGATGAGAGGTGTCTCATTGACTCCTATGATTTTGAGGTTTTAGCTGCAGTGATTAGTCATTTCAAGTTTGTGGCGGGTATGAATGTAGGAGAAAAACGCCGCAGTCAGCTGGGCTCTTGCGACTACCAGCATGGAGAGAAGGTGTCTTCTCTACGCTTGTCAACTGTAGGAGATTATCGGGGACATGAGAGTTTGGTCATTCGTTTGTTGCACGACGAGGAAAGGGAGTTGCGCTTTTGGTTTCAGAATCTAGCGGAGTTAGGAGAGCAGTACAGGCAACGGGGCCTCTATCTCTTTGCAGGTCCAGTCGGCAGTGGCAAGACGACCTTGATGCACGAATTAGCCAAGTCTCTGTTTAAGGGGCAGCAGGTCATGTCCATTGAAGATCCTGTCGAAATCAAGCAGGACGACATGCTCCAGTTGCAGTTGAATGAGGCGATTGGACTGACCTATGAAAATCTGATCAAACTGTCTCTCCGACATCGCCCAGACCTCTTGATTATCGGTGAAATTCGGGACAGTGAGACGGCGCGTGCAGTGGTTAGAGCCAGTCTGACAGGGGCGACGGTCTTTTCAACCATTCATGCTAAAAGTATCCGAGGTGTTTATGAGCGCCTTCTGGAGTTGGGTGTGACGGAGGAGGAACTAGCAGTTGTCTTACAAGGTGTCTGCTATCAGAGATTAATCGGGGGAGGAGGAATCCTTGACTTTGCAAACCAAAACTATCAAGACCACCAGCCAACTAGCTGGAATGAGCAGATTGACCAGCTTCTTAAAGATGGACATATCACAAGTCTTCAAGCTGAAACGGAAAAAATTAGCTACCGCTAAGCAGAAGAAAATTATCACCCTGTTTAACAATCTCTTCTCTAGTGGATTTCACTTGGTGGAAATTATTTCTTTCTTGGGCAGAAGTGCGCTGCTGGAAAAGGACTATGTGGCCCAGATGCACCAAGGCTTGTCTCAGGGGAAATCTTTCTCAGAAATGATGAACAGCTTGGGCTTTTCAAGTGCTATTGTGACCCAGCTATCCCTGGCTGAGGTTCATGGAAATCTTCACCTGAGTCTGGGGAAGATAGAAGAATATCTGGACAATCTGGCCAAGGTCAAGAAAAAATTAATCGAAGTGGCGACTTATCCCTTGATTTTGCTGGGATTTCTCCTGCTAATCATGCTGGGATTGAGAAACTATCTACTCCCCCAACTGGATAGTAGCAATATAGCCACCCAAATCATTGGCAATCTGCCACAAATTTTTCTGGGATTAGTGTTGGTTTGCTCTCTATCTTTACTTTTAGCCCTCGCTTTCTACAAAAGAAGTTCCAAGATGCGGGTCTTCTCGATGTTAGCACGGATTCCCTTTCTGGGAATCTTTGTCCAGACTTATCTGACGGCCTATTACGCGCGTGAATGGGGCAATATGATTTCACAGGGGATGGAGCTGACGCAGATTTTTCAGATCATGCAGGAACAAGGTTCCCAGCTCTTTAAAGAAATCGGTCAAGATTTGGCTCAAGCCCTGCAAAATGGCCGCGAATTTTCTCAAACCATAGCGACCTATCCTTTCTTTAAAAAGGAGTTGAGTCTCATCATCGAGTATGGGGAAGTCAAGTCCAAGCTGGGGAGCGAGTTGGAAATCTATGCCGAAAAAACTTGGGAAGCCTTTTTTACCCGAGTCAACCGCACCATGAATCTGGTGCAGCCACTGGTTTTTATTTTTGTGGCCCTGATTATCGTTTTACTTTATTCGGCAATGCTTATGCCCATGTATCAAAATATGGAGGTAAATTTCTAAAATGAAAAAAATCAAGACAAATTTTAAAAAAGCTAAGGTTCAAGCTTTCACTCTGGTAGAGATGTTAGTCGTCTTGCTCATCATCAGCGTACTCCTCTTGCTCTTTGTGCCCAATTTGACCAAGCAAAAGGATGCCGTTGATGACAAAGGAAAAGCTGCTGTTGTCAAGGTCGTAGAAAGCCAGGCAGAACTTTATCGTTTGGATAAAAATGATGACGCCAGCCTTAGCAAATTACAAGCGGATGGTCGTATCACAGCTGAGCAAGCTAAAGCTTATAAAGACTACCATGCAAAACAAAAAACAAGTCAAACTGTTGCAGATTAAGGCCTTTACCATGTTTGAAAGTCTCTTGGTTTTAGGACTTGTGAGTATCATTGCTTTGGCCTTATCAGGCTCAATCCAGTCAAGTTTTGCAGCGGTGGAGGAGCAGATTTTCTTTATGGAGTTTGAAGAACTCTACCGGGAAACGCAAAAGCGTAGTGTAGCTAGTCAACAAAAGACAAATTTGAGCATAGACGGACAGACCATTAGCAATGGCAGTCAAAAGTTGACAGTTCCCAAAGGAATTCAAGCACCATCAGGACAGACGATTCACTTTGACCGAGCTGGTGGGAATAGATCTCTGGCTAAGGTTGAATTTCAGACCAGCAAAGGAGCAATCAGCTATCGATTATATCTAGGAAATGGAAAAATTAAACGCATTAAAGAAACAAAAAATTAGGGCAGTGATTTTACTAGAAGCAGTAGTGGCTCTGGCCGTATTTGCCAGTATTGCGACTCTCCTCTTGGGACAAATCCAACAAAATCGACGGTTAGAGGCAGAAATATTGCAAAAAGAGGAAGTCTTACGTGTCGCTAAGATGGCCTTGCAAACAGGACAAAATCAAGTGAAGGTCAATGGAGTTGAGATTCAGGTGTTTTCTAGTGAAAAGGGATTGGAGGTTTATCATGGTTCAGAGAAGTTGCTGGATCTTAAAGAGCAGTAAGGTAAGAGCGTTCACTCTTTTAGAATCTCTGCTTGCCCTTATCGTCATTAGCGGTGGCTTGCTTCTCTTTCAAGCCATGAGTCAGCTCCTCATTTCAGAAGTGCGCTACCAGCAACAAAGCGAGCAAAAGGAGTGGCTCTTGTTTGTGGATCAACTGGAGGCAGAGTTAGAGCGTTCGCAGTTTGAAAAGGTGGAAGGTAATCGCCTCTACATGAAACAGGATGGTAAGGATATCTCTATAGGGAAGTCTAAATCGGATGATTTTCGAAAAACGGATAGCAGTGGACGAGGTTACCAGCCAATGGTTTATGGACTCAAATCAGCACAAATTACAGAGGAAAATCAATTGGTTCGCTTTCATTTCCAATTTCAAAAGGGCTTAGAAAGGGAATTTATCTATCGTGTGGAAAAAGCAAAAAGTTAAGGCAGGCGTTCTTTTATATGCGGTCACCATGGCAGCCATTTTTAGCCTTTTGTTGCAGTTTTATCTGAACCGGCAAGTTGCCCATCATCAAGACTACGCCTTGAACAAAGAAAAATTGGTCGCTTTCGCCATGGCTAAACGAAGCAAAGATAAGGCTGAGCAAGAAAGCGGGGAACGAGTCTTTAACCTAGGAAAAGTCACTTATCAAAATACCAAAACAGGTTTTGCAACAAGTGTTCGTATGAATAAGGGCAATTATGAATTTCTCTTTCCTCCGATGAAAATCCAAGAAAAGAAAACAGCTAAAAAGGAAGAGGTAGCGACTGATTCAAGCAATCAAGCAGGGAAGAAAAAATCAGAAGAAAAGCCTGAAAAGAAAGCCAATTCCTAGGCAATTCAACTTCTTTGTGTTACACTAAAAGCATGAAACACGATTTTAATCACAAAGCAGAAACCTTTGATTCGCCCAAAAATATCTTTCTTGCAAACTTGGTTTGTCAGGCAGTTGAAAAACAGATTGATTTTCTATCAGACAAGGCAATACTGGACTTTGGTGGTGGGACGGGTCTGTTAGCCTTGCCTCTAGCTAAGCAAGCCAAGTCGGTTACCCTAGTAGATATCTCGGAGAAAATGCTGGAGCAAGCCCGTTTGAAAGCAGAGGATCAAGAAATCAGGAATCTTCAACTCTTGGAGCAGGATTTACTGGCAAATCCCTTGGAGCAGCAATTTGACCTGATTGTTGTCAGTCGGGTTCTTCATCATATGCCTGATCTAGATGCGACTCTTGCCATGTTCCACCAACACCTTAGGGAGAAGGGGCAAGTCCTCATTGCTGATTTTGTCAAGACAGATACCAACCACCACGGCTTTGAATTGGTTGAACTAGAAAACAAGCTAGCCCAGTTTGGTTTTTCGAGCATTGACAGTCAGATCCTTTACAGTGCTGAAGGTCTTTTCCTAGGAAATTACGCAGAGCTCTTTTTAACTGTAGCCCAAAAATCACTCGCTCACTAAAGCAGTGATTTTTTCTCTTCAGATGGAAAAAATAGGGGAATTTTGATAAGATAGGAATATGGATTTTGAAAAAATAGAACAAGCTTATACGTATTTACTAGAGAATGTCCAAGTCATCCAAAGTGATTTGGCGACCAACTTTTATGACGCCTTGGTAGAGCAAAACAGCATCTATCTGGATGGCGAGACTGAGCTAAAGCAGGTCAAGGAAAACAATCAAGCCCTTAGGCGCTTAGCCCTTCGCAAGGAAGAGTGGCTCAAGACCTATCAGTTTCTCTTGATGAAGGCAGGGCAAACGGAGCCTTTACAGGCCAATCACCAGTTTACGCCGGATGCCATTGCCCTCCTCTTGGTACTTATTGTGGAAGAGTTGCTGGATCAAGAGGAAATTAGCGTCCTCGAAATAGGTTCTGGTATGGGGATTTTGGGGGCTACTTTCTTGACTTCTCTTGCTAAAAAAGTAGATTACTTGGGAATCGAAGTGGATGACTTGCTGATTGATTTGGCAGCCAGTATGGCAGATGTGATTGGTTTGCAGGCAGGATTTGTTCAAGGTGATGCTGTTCGACCGCAAATGCTTAAAGAAAGCGATGTGGTCATCAGTGACTTGCCTGTTGGCTATTACCCAGACGATGCCATCGCTTCACGCTATCAAGTGGCTTCTAGCCAAGAACATACCTATGCCCACCATTTGCTGATGGAACAAGGTCTCAAGTACCTTAAGTCAGATGGTTATGCTATTTTTCTAGCTCCGAGTGATTTATTGACCAGTCCTCAAAGTGATTTGTTAAAAGATTGGCTCAAAGACGAAGTCAGTCTGACTGCTATCATCGCCTTACCAGAGGATATTTTTTCAACGGCCAGTCAGGCCAAGAGTATTTTTATCTTACAAAAGAAAAGAGACAAGGAAACAGAACCTTTTGTCTATCCTCTAACAAGTCTGCAAGATCCGTCAGTATTGTTGACCTTTAAAGAAAATTTTCAAAATTGGAGCAAAGGTACTGAAATATAAGGTAGATTTTGTTATAATAGATGAAAACGCTTAAAAAGGGGTATCATGTTATGACAAAAACAATTGCAATCAATGCTGGAAGTTCGAGTTTGAAATGGCAACTTTACCAAATGCCAGAAGAAACTGTATTGGCGAAAGGCTTGATTGAACGTATTGGCTTAAAGGATTCGATCTCAACTGTAAAATTTGACGACCGTTCTGAAAAACAAATTCTTGATATTGACGATCACACACAAGCCGTTAAAATTTTATTGGATGATTTGATTCGTTTCGATATCATCAAATCTTATGATGAGATTACAGGTGTTGGACACCGCGTCGTGGCAGGTGGTGAATACTTTAAGGAATCAACGGTCGTTGAGGGCGATGTTTTAGAGAAAGTCGAAGAGTTGGGACTTTTGGCTCCTCTTCACAATCCAGCTAACGCGGCTGGAATCCGCGCGTTCAAGGAATTGCTTCCGGATATTACCAGCGTTGTTGTGTTTGATACCTCATTCCACACAACCATGCCAGAGAAGGCTTACCGCTATCCTCTACCAACTAAGTATTATACTGAGAATAAGGTTCGTAAATACGGAGCCCACGGGACAAGTCATCAGTTTGTAGCTGGAGAAGCAGCAAAACTTTTGGGACGCCCTCTAGAAGATTTGAAATTGATTACCTGTCACATCGGTAATGGTGTTTCGATTACGGCAGTTAAGGGCGGTCGTTCGGTTGACACTTCTATGGGCTTCACACCGCTTGGTGGAGTGATGATGGGAACTCGCACAGGAGATATTGACCCAGCTATCATCCCTTATTTGATGCAGTATACTGAGGACTTCAACACGCCAGAAGATATCAGTCGTATTCTCAATCGTGAATCAGGACTCATGGGCGTTTCAGGCAAGTCAAGTGATATGCGTGATATCGAAGCAGCTGTAGCAGAAGGTAACCACGATGCGAAATTGGCTTATGAAATCTATGTTGACCGTATCCAAAAACACATCGGTCAATACCTTGCTGTCCTAAACGGAGCAGACGCAATCATCTTTACAGCAGGTGTTGGTGAAAATGCAGCAAATTTCCGTCGTGATGTTATTTCAGGCATCTCTTGGTTTGGATGTGATGTGGATTCAGAGAAGAACGTCTTTGGCGTAACTGGAGATATCTCAACAGATGCTGCATCTGTTCGTGTCTTGGTTATCCCAACAGATGAAGAATTAGTGATTGCGCGTGATGTGGAACGCTTGAAAAAATAAGCTGTTTTAACATTTTATTGAGCAAAGAATAGAAGAAAAGAAGGTCGGAAAACGTAGTTTTCCACCTTTTTTTATGGAGAAAATCTCTAAAACCTTGCTGTTATTGGCTTTTTGGAAAAATATGGTATAATAGTAGTAATTTAATAGATGGAGTTGAGTTTTGAAGAAAAACTTTCGTGTAAAAAGAGAGAAAGATTTTAAGGCAATTTTCAAGGAAGGCACAAGTTTTGCCAATCGAAAATTTGTTGTCTACCAATTGGAAAACCAGCAAAACCATTTTCGAGTAGGACTGTCCGTTAGTAAAAAACTGGGGAATGCAGTTACCAGAAATCAAATTAAGAGACGAATCCGACATATCATACAAAATGCAAAGGGAAGTCTGGTAGATCATGTCGATTTTGTTGTGATTGCTCGAAAAGGGGTGGAAACCTTGGAATATGCAGAGATGGAGAAAAATCTACTCCACGTATTAAAGTTATCAAAGATATACCAGGAAGGAAATGGGAGTGAAAAAGAAACTACAGTTGACTAGTTTGTTGGGTCTGTCCTTGTTTACCATGACGGCTTGTGCAACAAATGGTACAGCTAGCGATATAACGGCAGATTCGACAGATCTTTGGAGCAAATTTGTCTATTTTTTTGCTGAAATTATCCGCTTTTTGTCCTTTGACATTAGTATCGGAGTGGGGATTATACTCTTTACAATCCTGATTCGTACGATTCTATTACCAGTCTTTCAGACTCAGATGGTTGCCTCTAGAAAAATGCAAGAGGCTCAACCGCGCATCAAGGCTCTACAAGAACAATATCCGGGTCGCGATATGGAAAGTAGAACCAAGCTAGACCAGGAGATGCGGAAGGTCTATAAAGAATTGGGAGTCAAACATTCGTCCTCTATTTGGCCGATTCTAATACAAATGCCGGTCCTCTTGGCTTTGTTCCAAGCCTTGAGTCGAGTGGAATTTTTAAAAACAGGGCACTTCTTATGGGTGAACCTAGGGGGAGTAGACACAAGCTTTATCCTTCCGATTTTGGCGGCAGTCTTTACCTTCTTGAGTAGTTGGTTATCAAATAAGGCCTTGCCTGAAAGAAGTGGAGCTATGACAGGGATGATGTACGGGATGCCGGTACTGATCTTTATCTTTGCCATTTCTGCGCCTAGTGGAGTTGCCTTGTACTGGGCAGTATCCAATGCTTATCAAGTTTTGCAAACCTATTTCTTGAACAATCCTTTCAAGATTATTGCTGAAAGAGAAGCAGTAGTCCAAGCAGAAAGAGATTTAGAAGGCAAGAAGAGAAGAGCCTTGAAGAAAGCACAGAAAAAGAAAAAATAAGGAGGAATCTGGTAATGGTATTATTTACAGGTTCAACGGTTGAAGAAGCAATCCAAAAAGGGTTGAAAGAATTAAATATTTCAAGAATGAAGGCCCACATCAAGGTCGTTTCAAAAGAGAAAAAAGGTTTCTTGGGCTTGTTTGGTAAGAAGCCAGCTCAAGTTGATATCGAAGCAATCAGTGAAACAACAGTGATTAAAGCCAATCAACAGGCTGTCAAAGGTGTTCCAAAAGAAGTCAATGAAAAGAATGAACCAGTGAAAACTGTCAGCGAAGCGACAGTTGATTTGGGATATGTGGTTGAAGCCATCAAGAAAATTGAAGAAGAAGGTCAAGGTGTCTCTGAAGAGGTCAAGGCTGAAATCTTGAAAAATGAAAAACATGCCAGCACGATTTTGGAAGAAACAGGTCATATTTCAATTTTAAATGAACTACAAGCAGAAGATGCTACTGAGGAAGTTGAGGCTGATCCAGAAAAAGAAGCTGAAACGCAAGAAGTAGCGAGCCAATCGTTGGAAGATTTGGGCTTAAAAGTAGAGCCAAGTTATGATACCGAACAAGTGGCAACAGAAGTAGCTAGCTACGTTCAAACCATTGTGGATGATATGGATGTTGAAGGGACGATTTCAAGCGACTACAATCGTCGTACCATCAATCTTCAAATTGACACCAACGAACCAGGTCGTATTATTGGATATCATGGGAAAGTCTTGAAGGCCCTTCAACTCTTGGCACAAAATTATCTTTATAATCGTTATTCAAGAACTTTCTACATTACGATTAATGTCAATGATTATGTTGAACACCGTGCAGAAGTGTTACAAACCTACGCTCAAAAATTAGCGAATCGCGTTTTGGAGGAAGGTCGTAGCCAGCAAACAGATCCAATGTCGAATAGCGAACGCAAGATTATCCATCGCATTATTTCACGCATGGATGGAGTGACTAGCTATTCTGAAGGTGATGAGCCAAATCGCTATGTTGTCGTAGATACAGAATAAACAAAATCAGGCTTGACCTGATTTTTTGCTAGAAAAAAGGAGAAGAGACCGATGATGGAAACCATTAAAAACTACCTATCTTACGCGGGGATCCAGTATCGTAATCCAGATAAGTCTGGAGATGAGCGAGAGAAGATGCTGGAATTACGCCACAAAGGGCAGGAGGCTCGTAAGGCTTTTACAAACCTGGCCAAAACCTTTCAAGCTAGTCATCCAGAATGGCAACTGCAACAGACTAGTCAGTGGATGAACCAAGCGCAGCGCTTGCGACCGCATTTCTGGGTCTATCTACAGAGAGAGGGGCAGGTAACAGAACCCATGTTAGCCTTGCGTTTGTATGGCGAAACCTCAGATTTTGGGATTTCCTTAGAAGTCAGTTTCATCGAGCGCAAGAAAGACGAACAGACCTTGGACAAGCAAGCCAAGGTTTTAGAACTTCCAGCGGTAGAAGGAATTTATTATCTAGTCTACTCAAATGGGGAAAGTCATAAGGTGGAGGCTACTGAGGAGAATCGTCGTACTTTACGCGAGAAGGTGCACAATCAGGAAATCCGTAAAGTTTTGGTCAAGTCAGATGTTTCCTTCATTGAAAATCAGTCAGTAGAAGCGATATTGGAGAAGCTAGAAGACGCTTATACTCGCTTGCTCCCGTACTATGAAGTGACGAGGGGATAGACAAATCAAATGTGATAGATGAACGCAAATTGTTTTATTGCTATTCTATACATTTTTTCATATAATAGTAAAATAGGATGTGTGATTCATTAATCACCTCAAAGAGAAAGGAAATTCTATGTCAAATCTATCTGTTAATGCAATTCGTTTTCTAGGTATTGACGCCATCAACAAAGCAAACTCAGGTCACCCAGGGGTGGTTATGGGGGCTGCTCCTATGGCCTATAGCCTCTTTACAAAGCAACTTCGTATCAATCCAGCTCAACCAAACTGGATCAACCGCGATCGCTTTATTCTTTCAGCAGGTCACGGTTCTATGCTTCTCTATGCCCTTCTTCACCTTTCTGGTTTTGAAGATGTCAGCATGGACGAGGTCAAGAACTTCCGTCAATGGGGTTCCAAAACACCAGGACACCCAGAATTTGGACATACAGCAGGGATTGATGCTACAACTGGTCCTCTAGGACAAGGGATTTCGACTGCTACTGGTTTTGCCCAAGCAGAACGTTTCCTTGCAGCCAAATATAACCGCGAAGGCTTCAATATCTTTGACCACTATACTTATGTGATCTGTGGAGACGGAGATTTGATGGAAGGTGTCTCAAGTGAGGCGGCTTCATATGCAGGCTTGCAAAAACTTGACAAGTTGGTGGTTCTTTATGATTCAAATGACATCAACTTGGATGGTGAAACAAAGGATTCCTTTACTGAAAGTGTTCGTGAGCGCTACAATGCCTACGGTTGGCATACAGCCTTGGTTGAAGATGGAACAGACTTGGAAGCAATCCATGCCGCTATCGAAGCAGCTAAAGCTTCAGGCAAGCCATCTTTGATTGAAGTGAAGACTGTGATTGGATACGGTTCTCCAAACAAACAAGGAACTAATGCGGTACACGGTGCTCCTCTTGGAGCAGATGAAACTGCGGCTACTCGTCAAGCCCTCGGTTGGGACTATGAACCATTTGAAATCCCAGCTGAAGTATATGCTGATTTCAAGGAAAATGTTGCAGAACGTGGCGCATCAGCTTATCAAGCTTGGACAAAACTAGTTGCTGATTATAAAGAAGCTCATCCAGAACTGGCTGAAGAAGTCGAAGCCATCATCGACGGACGCGACTCAGTTGAGGTAACTCCAGCAGACTTCCCAGCCTTAGAAAACGGCTTCTCTCAAGCAACTCGTAATTCAAGCCAAGATGCTTTGAACGTTGTGGCAGCTAAGTTGCCAACCTTCTTAGGTGGATCCGCTGACCTCGCTCACTCAAACATGACTTACATCAAAACGGATGGACTTCAAGATGATGCCAATCGCTTGAACCGCAACATTCAGTTTGGTGTTCGTGAATTTGCAATGGGAACAATCTTGAACGGGATGACCCTTCATGGTGGACTTCGTGTATACGGTGGTACTTTCTTTGTCTTCTCTGACTATGTGAAAGCAGCTGTCCGTTTGTCAGCATTGCAAGGACTTCCTGTGACTTATGTCTTCACCCATGACTCTATTGCGGTTGGTGAAGATGGTCCAACTCACGAACCAGTTGAACACCTAGCAGGTCTTCGTGCTATGCCAAATCTCAATGTTTTCCGCCCAGCAGATGCGCGTGAAACTCAAGCAGCTTGGTACCTTGCAGTGACAAGCGAAAAGACACCAACTGCCCTTGTCTTGACACGTCAAAACTTGACTGTTGAAGAGGGAACAGACTTTGGCAAGGTTGCTAAAGGTGCCTATGTTGTCTATGAAAATGCAGCAGACTTTGATACGATCTTGATTGCAACAGGTTCAGAGGTGAATTTGGCGGTCGCTGCTGCCAAAGAATTGGCTAGTCAAGGCGCAAAAGTCCGTGTAGTTAGCATGCCATCTACAGATGTCTTTGACGCACAAGATGCAGCTTACAAGGAAGAAATCCTTCCAAATGCAGTCCGCCGTCGTGTTGCAGTCGAAATGGGTGCAACCCAAAACTGGTACAAGTATGTTGGTCTTGATGGTGCAGTTCTTGGTATTGATACCTTTGGAGCATCTGCCCCAGCACCAAAAGTATTGGCAGAGTACGGATTTACAGTTGAAAATCTAGTCAAAGTTGTTCAAAACTTGAAATAATCACAAAAATCAGAGTGAAAACTCTGATTTTTTATAACCATAAAAACAAGGCACAACCTTGTAAAAGTAGCTGAAATTTGATATAGTAGTCCTATGTAAAATACAAAGGAGAAAATACTATGGAAAATATTAGTCCAAATTTAACATTTGTGATCATGCTTGTAGGTATGTTTGCCTTGATGTTCTTTATGCAACGTTCTCAAAAGAAACAAGCACAAAAGCGTATGGAAAGCTTGAACAAGCTTCAAAAAGGCTATGAAGTGATCACAATCGGTGGACTCTACGGAACAGTGGATGAAGTAGATACTGAGAAACGAACAATCGTACTGGACGTAGATGGTGTTTATTTGACTTTTGAATTAGCTGCTATCAAGACAGTGTTGCCACTCAAAGAAGCTGTGACACCAGAAGGAGCAGTTATCGACGAAAGTGGAGCAATCGAAGAATAAAACGGGATCCTATCACTCCCGTTTTTCTATGATATGAGAGGAAAAGGGATGAAAAAAATAGTATTTGTGTGCTTAGGAAATATTTGTCGCAGTCCTATGGCAGAGTTTGTGATGAAGTCCATGACGAGTGATTATCAAGTTGAGAGTCGGGCAACGTCATCATGGGAACATGGTAATCCGATTCATAAGGGAACGCAAGGGATTTTCCAACAGTATCAGATTCCTTATGACAAAGACAAAACATCGCTTCAGATTGGCAGAGAAGACTTTGAGTCGTTTGATTATATTATCGGTATGGATGCTTCAAACGTTTCAGATTTGCGTCAAATGTGTCCTCAGGGACAAGAGCACAAGATTTATGCTTTTGCATCTGAAAGTGTTCCAGATCCATGGTACACAGGAGATTTTGAGGAAACCTATGCGCGCATCACAAGTGGATGCCAAAGCTGGTTAGACCGTTTAGAAAATGAGAGTGACAATGGAAAAGTTTAAAGAAATCTTCGAAAAATATCGAGTATATCTAACTCGCCCGCGTATAGAGATTGCAACCGTTCTTCTAATCGCTATCTGTGCCGTATCAGTTTTTCTATTAAACACACCAAAAAAGGGTGTACTGACACTTGACAATGGTGCGCTTGTTTATGATGGAACCTTGGTAAGAGGAAAGATGAATGGTCAGGGGACTATGACTTTTGAAAACGGGGACCAATACACAGGAGAGTTCAATAATGGGGCTTTCAATGGTAAAGGAACCTTCCAGTCCAAATCTGGCTGGAAATACGAAGGCGATTTTGTAAACGGCCAGGCCGAAGGTCAAGGGAAATTGACAACCGAGCAAGAAGTTGTCTATGAAGGAAGCTTTAAACAAGGCGTTTTCCAACAAAAACAATAACCTCCTGATTAGGAGGTGTTCTTACAGACGGTAAAGAAAGCGCTTACCAGGATGCTTGTTAGAGAAGAGTCCTCAATGTAGAAAAAGTTTGTGAAATAAAAATATTTTTATTCTAATTTCACAATCATTAGAGTAAAATCCCGTAGCACTGCGACATTGATAATAATTTCACAAATGAAACAAATTTCTTTGTGAAATCTGCATGAAACTGTTTACAAAGTCTGAAAAAAGAGTTATAATAAACTTGTGAAAAGATTAACAAAGGGTTTAAATCCTTTAAGGCTATGGAGGAAAATATGGCTGATAAAAAAACTGTAACACCTGAGCAAAAACAACTCGCTGCTGAAAAGCATGTAGACGGACTAGTACAAAAAGCTTTGGTTGCGCTTGATGAAATGCGCAAGTTGAACCAAGAACAAGTTGACTACATCGTAGCGAAAGCTTCGGTTGCAGCTCTTGATGCGCACGGTATCCTAGCACAACACGCAATTGAAGAAACTGGTCGTGGTGTATTTGAAGACAAGGCGACAAAAAACCTTTTTGCCTGTGAACATGTTGTGAATAACATGCGCGGAGTTAAAACTGTCGGAGTTATCGAAGATGATCCCGTTACAGGATTGACTAAGATTGCAGAACCTGTCGGTGTTGTGTGTGGTGTCACTCCAACAACAAACCCAACATCAACAGCAATTTTCAAATCATTGATTGCTTTGAAAACACGTAATCCAATCGTGTTTGCCTTCCACCCATCAGCTCAAGAATCTTCTGCTCATGCAGCACAAATCGTTCGTGATGCGGCGATCGCAGCTGGAGCTCCTGAAAACTGTGTTCAATGGATTACAGAGCCATCTATGGAAGCAACTGGAGCGCTTATGAACCACGAAGGTATTGCGACTATCCTTGCAACTGGTGGTAATGCCATGGTTAAGGCTGCTTACTCATGTGGGAAGCCAGCTCTTGGGGTAGGTGCCGGAAACGTTCCAGCCTATGTAGAAAAATCTGCCGACCTTCGTCAAGCTGCTCATGACATCGTTATGTCTAAATCATTTGATAATGGTATGGTCTGTGCATCAGAGCAAGCGGTTATCATTGATAAAGAAGTATATGACGAATTTGTAGAAGAATTCAAATCATATCACACTTACTTTGTAAACAAAAAAGAGAAAGCACTTCTTGAAGAATTCTGTTTCGGCGTTAAAGCAAACAGCAAAAACTGTGCTGGTGCTAAACTAAATGCCAACATCGTTGGTAAACCAGCAACATGGATTGCAGAACAAGCAGGATTCAGCGTTCCAGAAGGAACAAATATCTTGGCTGCAGAATGTGCAGAAGTAGGACCAAAAGAACCATTGACTCGTGAAAAATTGTCACCAGTTATTGCTGTTCTAAAAGCTGAAGACACAGAAGATGGTCTTACAAAAGCTCGTCAAATGGTTGAGTTTAACGGACTTGGTCACTCAGCAGCTATCCATACAAAAGACGAAGAGCTTGCTAAACGCTTTGGTACAGAAATCAAAGCTATGCGTATTATCTGGAACTCTCCATCTACTTTCGGTGGTATCGGTGACGTATACAATGCCTTCATCCCATCATTGACACTTGGATGTGGTTCATACGGACGCAACTCAGTTGGTGATAACGTGAGCGCTATTAACCTTCTAAACATCAAGAAAGTAGGGAAACGTAGAAATAATATGCAATGGTTTAAAGTTCCTTCAAAAATTTACTTCGAACGCAACTCTATCCAATACCTTCAAACATGTGAAGATATTGAGCGCGTTCTGATTGTTACAGACAAATCTATTGAAAAACTTGGCTTTGTTCAACGTGTTATTGATCAATTGAACGCACGTAGCAACCGTGTAACTATTCAAGTCTTCTCAGATGTTGAACCAGATCCAGACATCACAACTGTAGAACGTGGTGCTGAAGTGATGAAAGCATTTGAACCAGATACAATTATCGCTCTTGGTGGTGGTTCTCCAATGGACGCTGCGAAAGTGATGTGGCTCTTCTACGAACAACCAGAAATCGACTTCCGTGACTTGGTTCAAAAATTCATGGATATCCGTAAACGTGCCTTCCGCTTCCCATCACTTGGTAAGAAAGCGAAGTACATCGGTATCCCAACAACTTCAGGTACAGGTTCAGAAGTAACACCATTTGCCGTTATCTCTGACAAGAAAAACAACCGCAAATACCCATTGGCTGACTACTCATTGACACCAACTATTGCGATTGTTGACCCTGCTTTGGTTGAATCAGTTCCAGACTTTATCGCTGCTGATACAGGTATGGACGTCTTGACACACGCTACTGAAGCCTACACTTCAAACTTCGCTAACGACTACACAGACGGTATTGCGCTTCAAACAATCAAACTTGTCTTTGAATGGTTGGAAAAATCAGTTAAGACAGCTGACCCAGAAGCTCGTGAGAAAATGCACAATGCGTCTACAATGGCTGGTATGGCCTTCGCCAACGCCTTCCTTGGTATGAGCCACTCAATGGCCCACAAGATTGGTGGTGTTCACCATACTGTTCACGGACGTACAAACGCAATCTTGCTTCCATATGTTATCCGTTACAACGGAACTCGTCCATCTAAGACAACTACATGGCCTAAATACAACTACTGGAAAGCTGATGAGAAATTCCAAGACATCGCGAAAATGCTTGGCTTGCCTCACTCAACTCCAGAAGAAGCAGTTGAAGCATACGCTAAAGCTGTTTACGAACTTGGTGTTGCAGTAGGTATCAAGATGAACTTCAAGGATCAAGGAATTGATGAAAAAGCTTGGAAAGACAGCTTGCATGAAATTGCCTTGCTTGCTTATGAAGATCAATGTTCACCTGCTAACCCACGCTTGCCAATGGTAGCTGACATGGAAGAAATCATGGCAGATGCTTACTATGGTTATGCAGAACGTCCAGGACGTCGTAAATAATCGTTTATCAGCCTAGAGACAGGAGAAATCCTGTCTCTTTTTTGTACATTTTTTTGAAAAATGGTATAATAAACGCATATATTTATTTGAACATCAAACATTTTTATGGCATTGTGAGGAAGACATGGGACAAGTGAATGAATTAGGAGAGAAGGTACGGCTTCTTAGAGAGAAGAAGGGTCTTAGTCGTCCAGTTTTTTGTGGGGATGAGTCAGAATTGTCAGTCCGTCAGTTGGTCCGCATCGAAAAAGGAGAATTTCGTCCTACGATAAAAACACTAGAATATATTGCGAATAGGCTAGATATTCCAACCTATATTCTGATGCCAGACTATAAGGAATTACCCAAGCGTTACCAAGAATTAAAATACTTTCTTCTTCATCATCCTGACTATGGAGATAAAGAGTTACAGGAACAGAAGGAAGAATATTTTGATGAGATTTTTGAATATTTTTATGATGATTTGCCACGTGATGAGAAAGTGGTAGTGGATTGTCTTCAAGCCATAGATGCAGTGAGAGCGACTAGTAATTCCTTATATGGAAGCAGTGTGATTGAGGACAGTCTTCAAGACTTACTATCCAGAGATGTATATAGGGCTGAGGAATTGTTGAAATTGAGGCTGTATTTTGTATGTAAGTTAATGGATGGTTTAAACGAGGGTGAGATAAAAAAGTCTGAGCATGAGAATATTCTTTATTTTCATGACAAATTAAGTTCTCAGGTTGATAAGATAGAGTTCGATTGTTTGGACTTACTTAGAGACTCCTTGTTAGCTTCTTTAACTTGTATAGAGATTATGGGGTTGCTTCATTATTTTAAGAGGGCAGTCGAGACCTTAAATAAAATAGGGCAAAAAACACGAGATTTTCAAAAACAACCGATTGTCTTGATGCTTGAGTGGAAATATTATATTCAGACAGATTATGAAACAGCCAAACACAAGTATGAAGAAGCAAAAATGATGGCGAGAATGTTTGGCAATGAGCAGTTACTCGTTAGTTTAGATAATGAATGGGCCGAGGACCTAGAAAGATATCGTTGAAGGTTTATAGGAGTGACATTTCTGTCATTGGGGAAATGTCGCTTTTTTGTTACAATGGATTCGAAAAAAGAAGGAATTTTTTTGAATCTGATTCTGTTAGATTAATTTATATTAGCATTGTTTATTGTAGTTTGTATCGGTACACGATAACACAAGTGATTAAAGGAGATTATAATGTCTATTTTATCCATGAAAAATATTTCAAAATTTTACGCTTTGGACGGCAAACATAAAGAGCAGGCTCTAAGAAATATTAATCTACAGATTGCAGAAGGGAAAATCACGGCGATTTATGGTCCGTCAGGCTGTGGAAAAACCAGTCTATTAAATATTATCAGCGGTTTAGATAGGGAGTACGAGGGAATTTTAGACTTTAAAGGAGAGTCTCTCAAGGAATTGTCAGAGGTTGAATTGACGCAATTTCGCAAAGACAACATTGGATTTGTTTTTCAAAACTTCAATCTCATCCCCCATCAATCTGTTCTGGATAATGTCAAGTTGCCTCTCTATGTCAAAGATTTATCGGATAAAGAAATGACAAGGATCGCTCAGGAGCAACTTCATAGTCTAGGGATGGAGCCTTTTACGGCTAAGAATGTAAAACAGCTTTCTGGTGGGCAAAAGCAACGTGTAGCCATTGCACGTGCTCTGGTCAATCAACCAGATATGATTGTAGCTGATGAGCCAACTGGGTCACTCGATTCTCAATCTCAGGAGATGGTTTTGGAAGTGTTCAAAAATTTGGCCCAAGCTGGGAAAACTGTACTGATTGTTACTCATAACCCGGAGGTTACTGAGTATGCAGATGTGATTGTCAAAATGAAGGATGGTGAAGTCGTTGAAGAAGTCAAAAAATAAAGGATTGTCTTTTAAAAACAAATTCAAACTTTCTTTAAGTAACTTTATGGAAAGAAAGTGGCGTAACTTATTGATTGCAGTAGCAACCTCGATTGGTTTTGTAGGCGTGTTGATTTCTTTTGGTCTAGGAAATGCCTTGATTTCAATGATTGATGAAAATACCAACGGTGGCAAGCTTCCTTCCCAAGTTCAGATTGCACTGAATTCCAGTGTTGCTGGCAGAGGTTTTCTAAACCAAGATGATAAGAACTATATCACAGATACGATTGGGAAAGAAAATATTAAATATCTAGAGAGTCCTTTTGGTATGACCATGTCAAAGATCAGCATAGACGGACACGAAGTGGATTTTAGCCAAGCCCTGCTTTCTTATGCTCAGGTCGTGAGTTTGTATGAAGATACAAGTATTTCTGTTAGTAGCAATGAAAAAGAAAAAGTGCTAGCAGGCTCTCTTTATACGGATGTTAACGAGCAGGGATTGACGATTCCGATGAGTTTACTCAAAAATTGGAATGAACAAACCGGGAACAATCTGACAGCTAGTGATGTGATTGGCAAACCAGTCTCGGCAAGCATTGTAGAAAATGCTGCTGAAGGTAGCAAGTTGGCAGGTTTTCAAACTCATATTGTGCGTGTCATCAATGACGAAGATGATACAGAAGATAGTAATAGTTTTATGGCTTCCAAGCAGATGGAAACGATTTTAAAAGAAGCTGAATTCACAAAGGCCGTATCCTATTTTATTTTTGAGCTTAAAGACCCATCTCGTACGAAAACAGTAACAGAAGAATTGCAGAAAAATAAGAAGTACACAGTTCTTTCTCAACAGGCTGTTCTTGATATTGTGATTACCTTTATTCGTGTCATCCAGGGATTACTGATTGTGCTTTCTTCACAAGCGATTGTGGTGGCAGCAGTTATGATAGGCATCATCATTTATATCAATATCATGCAACGTTCTAAGGAAATCGGTGTCATGAAGGCCGTTGGCTATCAAAATAGAGATGTGAAAGGAATCTTTATCTACGAAGCTCTTTGGATTGTAGGCATTGCCTTGTTTATAGCTTTCATCATTGCTCAAGGGATAGGCAGTCTAGCGAATGTTATTGTTCACCATTTCTATCCATCAATCTCTAAAGTTTTTGAATTAAATCTTCTCTCTATTTTAGGGACTTTCGTTTTTGCTTTGTTTCTTGGCTATATTTCTGCCTTCTTCCCAGCACGTAAGATTAGCAAAATGGATCCAGTGGAATCCTTACGCTATGAGTAGAGAAAGAAATTACAGAGGCTTCCTATCAAAAAGAAACTGACATAGAAAATCAAGGTCAGCACTTGCAATTAAGCTCAAATAGTTATATAATAGGTTCGTTGAAAGGTGATTTGTAGTGATTCAAGTTACTCTTTTCACAATAAAAATTTCATGATTTTCATAAGGAGGAAATCACTAATGGTAGTTAAAGTTGGTATTAACGGTTTCGGCCGTATCGGTCGTCTTGCTTTCCGCCGTATCCAAAACGTAGAAGGTGTTGAAGTTACTCGCATCAACGACCTTACAGATCCAGTTATGCTTGCTCACTTGTTGAAATACGACACAACTCAAGGTCGTTTCGACGGTACTGTAGAAGTTAAAGAAGGTGGATTCGAAGTTAACGGTAAATTCGTTAAAGTTTCTGCTGAACGTGATCCAGAACAAATCGACTGGGCTACTGACGGTGTAGAAATCGTTCTTGAAGCAACTGGTTTCTTTGCTAAGAAAGATGCAGCTGAAAAACACCTTAAAGGTGGAGCTAAGAAAGTTGTTATCACTGCTCCTGGTGGAAACGACGTTAAAACAGTTGTATTTAACACTAACCACGACGTTCTTGACGGTACTGAAACAGTTATCTCAGGTGCTTCATGTACTACAAACTGCTTGGCTCCAATGGCTAAAGCTCTTCAAGACAACTTCGGTGTTGTTGAAGGATTGATGACTACTATCCACGCATACACTGGTGACCAAATGATCCTTGACGGACCACACCGTGGTGGTGACCTTCGCCGTGCTCGTGCTGGTGCTGCAAACATCGTTCCTAACTCAACTGGTGCTGCTAAAGCTATCGGTCTTGTAATCCCAGAATTGAACGGTAAATTGGACGGATCTGCACAACGCGTTCCAACTCCAACTGGATCAGTTACTGAATTGGTAGCAGTTCTTGAAAAGAACGTTACTGTTGATGAAGTAAACGCAGCTATGAAAGCAGCAGCTAACGAATCATACGGATACACTGAAGATCCAATCGTATCTTCAGATATCGTAGGTATGGCTTACGGTTCATTGTTCGACGCAACTCAAACTAAAGTTCTTGATGTTGACGGCAAACAATTGGTTAAAGTTGTATCATGGTACGACAACGAAATGTCATACACTGCACAACTTGTACGTACTCTTGAATACTTTGCAAAAATCGCTAAATAATTCATGAGTCGATAAAAGCAAGACTAATAGGTCTTGCTTTTTCTATTTTTAGATAAAACAAAATGGATGATTTAGCGGTCATCCATTCTTTTTTAATTCTTTCTCAAATGTATCAGAAAGGGCAGTGAAGCTCAACTTTTCTAAGGTGAGTGGATGGGTAAGGGATAGTCGGAAGGCATGGAGCATGAGCCGGCTTGTCTTTGATTGACTATTATAGAGAGGGTCGCCTAGAATAGGGTGTTTATGGTGAGAAAGGTGAACACGGATTTGATGGGTTCGACCTGTCTTTAGTTTGCAACGAACAAGAGAAGTCTTATTTGGAAATTGTTTTAATCGACTTAACTGTGTTTCGGCATGTTGCCCATTTTTGGGTTCTACCACTCGTTTTCTGCGATCGTGTCGATCACGACCAATTTTATCTCGGAAGATAAGTTCTTTGTTCCCTACTTGCCCCTCTACGAGTGCCCAGTACTCACGAGCGATTTCCTTTTTTTCTAACAAACGATTGAGAATGGGTAGGATAAAAGGATTTTTAGCAAAAAGCACTAAACCGCTTGTTTCCATGTCCAGGCGATGAACGACATAGCAGGTTTGACCAACGTAGGCAGAGACGTGGTTGAGAAGGGCGATTTCATCTGGTTGATTTCCGTGAGTTTTCATTCCCTCTGGCTTGTTGACGATAATGAGATGTTGGTCTTGATAAATCTCTTGAACGAGGTCTGGCTTGCCCCAAAGGATTTCCTTTGGGGGATAGTCCTCCTCGTCAAAAGTCAATTGGCAAACATCCCCTGGCTTGACCATCTCGTTCCAGTGAACTTGTTTTTGATTGATCAAGATGCTCTTCTTGATTCTCAAAAAATGACGGATTTTTCTGGGAATGAGGAGTTGTTCCTCTAGGAATTGCTTGACCGTCATTTGAGGCAAGGACTCGGGTAGTGTAAATGTGAATTGCATACAGATATTGTAACAAAAAAAGCCCTATTTGGATAGGGAGTAGCTAAATTCTTGAGTTCCTATGGTGAAGATGATAAAATAAACGCATGAAATTAGATAAATTATTTGAGAAGTTCCTTTCTCTTTTTAAAAAAGAAACGAGTGAATCAGCAGAGTCTGATTCTACTAGTATGCGTCGTTCACGGAGCGATAGAAAAAAATTAGGCCATGTAGGTCCGATTCGGAAATTTTGGCGTCGCTATCATTTAACAAAAATTGTTCTTATCATCGGATTGAGTACAGGATTGTTGGTGGGCACCTATCTGTTTGCTATAGCCAAGTCTACTAATGTCAATGACTTGCAGAATGCCTTGAAAACAAGAACTCTGATTTTTGACCGCGAAGAAAAAGAGGCTGGCGCCCTATCCGGTCAAAAGGGAACTTATGTTGAGTTGACAGATATCAGTAAAGACTTGCAGAATGCTGTCGTCGCGACAGAGGACCGTTCCTTTTATAAAAATGATGGGATTAACTACGGTCGTTTCTTTCTAGCTATCCTTACAGCAGGTCGTTCTGGAGGCGGTTCTACCATCACCCAACAGTTGGCGAAAAACGCCTATCTGTCTCAGGATCAAACCGTTGAACGAAAGGCCAAGGAGTTTTTCTTAGCTTTAGAATTGACAAAAAAATACAGCAAGGAGCAAATCCTTACTATGTACCTCAATAACGCCTACTTTGGGAATGGTGTCTGGGGTGTAGAGGATGCGAGTAAGAAATATTTCGGTGTATCGGCTGCAGAATTAACCCTTGATCAAGCGGCAACTCTAGCTGGGATGCTCAAGGGGCCAGAGTTGTATAATCCTTTGAATTCCATTGAAGATTCAACTAACCGCAGGGATACGGTGCTACAAAATATGGTTGCAGCAGGCTATATTGATAAAAATCAAGAAACGGAAGCAGCTGGAGTAGATATGGCTTCTCAACTCCAAGATAAGTATGAAGGTAAGATTTCTGATTATCGTTATCCATCCTATTTTGACGCGGTTGTCAACGAGGCAGTCTCTAAGTACAATCTAACAGAAGAAGAGATTGTCAACAACGGTTATCGAATCTATACAGAACTTGACCAAAACTATCAAGCAAACATGCAGGTTATTTACGAAAACACTGCGCTATTTCCAACGGCAGAAGACGGAACGCATGCTGAATCAGGTAGTGTTGCTCTAGAGCCTAAAACGGGTGGAGTGCGTGGAGTTGTTGGTCGCGTAGCTGGTGATGACAAATCAGGCTTCCGTAATTTTAACTATGCAACTCAGTCTAAACGCAGTCCAGGTTCGACGATTAAGCCTTTGGTCGTTTACACTCCAGCCGTGGAAGCTGGATGGGCTCTGAACAAGCAACTGGACAACCACACCATGCAGTATGACAGTTATCAAGTAGACAACTATGCTGGCATTAAGACTTCTCCTGAAGTACCTATGTATCAAGCCTTGGCGGAATCACTCAACCTGCCAGCTGTTGCGACTGTAAATGATTTGGGGATCAATAAAGCTTTTGAAGCTGGGACGAGATTTGGTCTGAATATGGAGAAAGTTGACCGCGTTCTCGGAGTTGCTCTGGGTGGAGGAGTGGAGACAAATCCTCTCCAAATGGCACAAGCCTATGCGGCCTTTGCTAACGAAGGTCTGATGCCCGAGGCGCATTTTATCACTCGTATCGAAAATGCCAGCGGTCAGGTCATTAAGAGTCATAAGAACTCTCAAAAACGAGTGATTGATAAGTCGGTAGCCGATAAAATGACTAGTATGATGCTAGGAACATTTACTAATGGGACAGGGATTAGTTCATCGCCAGCAGATTATGTCATGGCAGGGAAGACAGGTACTACTGAGGCTGTTTTCAATCCGGAATATACCAGTGACCAGTGGGTGATTGGTTATACTCCAGATGTGGTAATTAGCCACTGGCTTGGCTTCCCAACGACAGATGAGAACCATTATCTAGCAGGTTCAACCTCAAATGGAGCAGCCCATGTCTTTAGAAGTATGGCTAATACCATTTTGCCCTACACTCCAGGTAGCACTTTTACAGTTGAGAATGCTTATAAACAAAATGGGATTGAACCAGAAAATACGAAGCAGCAAGTCGTTGAAAATGAAACAAATCAGACGGAAGATCCGCTAGGAGATATTCGTAGTCGTGCTCAAAATCTTGTAGATGAAGCAGGCCGGGCAATTTCAGAAGCTAAGATAAAAGAAAAAGCTCAGACAATATGGGACTCAATCCTCAATCTATTTCGCTAAGAGGCTTGTCAAAGCCTAGGTTTCTTGTTATAATAGATAAGATGGAGGCGTTATGGCACTAAAAAAAGCAAGCCTAGCATGTGCAGTTTGCGGTTCAAGAAATTACTCAATCAAAATTAGTGGGAACCCCAAGCCAACACGACTAGAAGTAAATAAATTTTGTAAACATTGTGGTAAATATACAACACATAGAGAAACGAGATAGGAGAGAACGATGGGTTTTATTAAGGATATTTTTAAACTTCTTAAAGAAACAACTTGGCCAACTCGCAAAGAAAGCTGGAGAGATTTTCGCTCTATTATGGAATATACAGCCTTCTTTGTGGTCATCATTTACATTTTTGACCAGTTGATTGTTTCAGGTTTGATTCGATTTATTAACATTTTTTAGAAGAAAAGCGGAGAACTTCTGCTAGCTTTCTTCTATTATGAAAGGAAATATCATGGATAGTTTTGACAAGGGATGGTTTGTTCTACAAACTTATTCTGGCTATGAAAATAAGGTAAAAGAAAATCTATTGCAACGTGCGCAAACTTATAACATGTTGGATAATATTCTACGCGTTGAGATTCCAACACAAACTGTGCAAGTTGAGAAAAATGGAAAGAAAAAAGAAATTGAAGAGAATCGCTTTCCGGGTTATGTCCTTGTAGAAATGGTCATGACAGATGAAGCATGGTTCGTTGTTCGAAACACACCTAACGTAACAGGATTCGTCGGGTCACACGGGAACAGATCAAAACCAACTCCACTATTGGAACAAGAAATCCGTGATATTCTGGTTTCAATGGGACAAACTGTTCAGGAGTTCGACATTGACGTTGAAGTTGGCCAGACAGTCCGCATCATTGATGGTGCTTTTGCAGACTACACAGGTAAAATTACTGAAATTGATAACAACAAAGTGAAGATGATGATTTCTATGTTTGGTAATGATACGATTGCAGAAGTGAATCTCAACCAAATTGCAGAATTATAACCCCCGAGAGGCGCTGCCTCTCTTTTTATGTGCTGTTGAGGGCGGAAGAAGTATAGAATAGAGGAAATAGCCCCATAGGCTCTCGCATTCTGCTAGACTAAAGGCAGAAAGGAGAGGTCTATGAATCTAAAAGACTTATATGAAGAAAGCAAGGGTATCGTCCATAAGTGTCGAAAAGAT
>NZ_JBRKNU010000007.1:0-67069 GCF_053010225.1 Streptococcus sp. Z556 | reverse complement strand
TGTTACCGCCGTGAAAAGGCGGTGTCTTAACCCCTTGACCAACGGACCTGAGCTTTTCGACTCTTTCTATTATACCTACTTTTCCGCCTTTGTCAAGAACTTTTTTACATCCTATACAAATTCTTTGAAGACGATAGAAAGCTCCCTCAGTAGGGCCTTGCGTCCTCTGAAGATTTCTCCTCCCATAAGACGGTCAACCAACTCTTGTTTTTCCTTGCTCTGCTCGGATTTGTATGTCTTCAGAAGTTCGTGAAAGAGATAATAATCATCTAGTCTCAGCCCTTTTTCTCCTAAGCGGTGACTAATCTCGCTTACCTCCTCATAGGGTTCTTTATCGAAACGACGCTTGTGACTTTCCTGTTTACGGATGTAATCTAGGATACGATTTCGAAACTTGGTTTTGAAATATACATATAATTGGTGGCGCTCGCCCTCTAGTAACTCTGGATTGCGACTCACCAGCTCATACAGACATAACATGCCTTCCTGGTCCCAGTCCTCATTCTCCCACAGATGCAGGTGATAATCTTTTCGACACTTATGGACGATACCCTTGCTTTCTTCATATAAGTCTTTTAGATTCATAGACCTCTCCTTTCTGCATTTAGTTTAACAAAATGCGCGAGTCCATGGGTCTACTTCCTCTGTTTTATACTTCTTCCGCCCTCAACGGCACATAAAAAGAGAGGCAGCGCCTCTCGAGGTTATTTTTCTTCACTCATTTTTGATTTTACTTCATCATAAGATAGGGCGTGAGATTCCTCTTCGACAGTCTTAGGCATTTTTCCTGTTTCGTAAAGAGATTTAATTTGAGTACTATCTAATGTTTCGTATTTCAACAATGCTTCCGCAATCAGTTTATGAGTTTCACGATTTGATTGAATAATTTCAGCTGCTTTATTTCGTGCTTCATTTAATAATGAACGTACTTCCTCATCAATCTCATAGGCTGTTTGTTCTGAAATTGATTTTTGAGGACTTTGTGCACCAAACATAGCATGATTGCCCTCATATTGAACTGGACCTAGTTTTTCACTCATACCGTATTCAGTGACCATTGCACGCGCCATCTGTGTAGCTTGTTCAAAGTCATTTGAAGCTCCTGTCGTTTGGACATTAAAGATAATTTCCTCAGCAACACGACCACCCATCAAACCTGCTAATTGCTCTTTCATATCTTCTTTAGAAAGAAGCATTTGATCTTCTTTAGGAAGTGCAATCATGTATCCGCCTGCTCGTCCACGTGGTACGATAGTCACTTTATGAACAACACGGGCATTCGACAAGACTAAACCAACAATGGTATGTCCTGCCTCGTGGTAGGCAACCAATTCACGTTCTCTTTGTGATACTGTTTTATCTTTCTTAGACGGTCCAGCAATCACTCTGTCTTCTGCCTCATCAATATCTGAAGCATCAATGACTGACTTGTTGCGACGGGCTGCAACCAAGGCTGCCTCATTTAGAACATTTTCCAAGTCAGCTCCCACAAAACCTGGAGTTTGTTGGGCAACTAATTTCAAATCAACATCTTCTGCTAGAGGTTTATTTTTAGCGTGAACTTTCAAGATTGCTTCACGACCTTTAACATCAGGGCGACCAACCAAGACTTTTCTATCAAAACGTCCTGGGCGGAGAAGAGCTGGATCAAGAACATCTGAACGGTTTGTCGCAGCGATAACAATAATTCCTTCATTACCCTCAAAACCATCCATTTCAATTAAGAGCTGGTTCAAGGTTTGCTCACGTTCATCATTTCCTCCACCAAGGCCAACACCGCGTTGGCGACCAACAGCATCAATTTCATCGATAAAGATAATGGCTGGTGCTGCTTTTTTAGCATCCTCAAAAAGAGAACGAACACGACTTGCACCAACTCCGACAAACATTTCTACAAAGTCTGATCCTGAGATGCTAAAGAATGGAACGCCTGCTTCTCCAGCAACCGCCTTAGCAAGCAAAGTCTTACCTGTTCCCGGAGGTCCCTCTAAAAGAACACCCGCAGGAATACGCGCACCAAGTTTTGTAAATCGTTTTGGATCTTTTAGGAATTCAACAACTTCTACTAATTCTTGTTTTTCTTCCTCGGCACCTGCTACATCTGAAAATCGTACCTTGATATCTTCTTTGTTAGCTGCCTTGGCCTTGCTACGTCCAAAACTCATTGGATTTCTACTATTGTTTCCTCCCATATTTCCCATCATAGAGAATAGGAAGAAGAAGAGAATAGCAAATGGCACAACAGAGACAAGGATATTGATCCACATACCACTTGAACTCTCATGTTTAACCGTTACCTCTGCCTTATGTTCAGAAGCAAGTTTTTGCAATTCTGCAACTGTTGAATCCGACGGAAGAATGGTACTTGAGAATCTTTCTACTGTCGTAGCAGTAGGAGTGAAAAATTGAATTCCTGTTTCTTCTTTACTAGTTTTAGGATTTTTATAAACACCAGACACCTCAATGATGCTACCATTCGGCTGATAGGTTAATTCTTTTACATTGTCTGCTGTAATTTCTTTTACTAATTCTGTATAGTTAATTTTTTCGCTTCGTCCTGCAGTATTTCCAGAATAAAAATACTGGAATCCTGTTACAAGGAAGAAGATAATTAACAAGTATAGAAATGGATTTCTAACTAAACCGTTATTTTGTTTTTTCATTAAAGATAGATCTTTCTAATTTGAATAAACTTCTTCTTTCAATACTCCGACATAAGGAAGGTTACGATAATTTTCTTTATAATCCAGACCATAACCTACTACAAACTCATTTGGAATAGTAAAGCAGGTATAATCTGCCTCAATTTCAACAACACGTCCCTCTGGTTTGTCCAACAAAGTCGCAATTTTAACAGAACCTGCTTCTCTTTCAATAAACATATCTCGCAAATTCTTCAAAGTTTGACCTGTATCAATGATGTCTTCTACAAATAGAACATGTCTTCCTTTGATATCTTGAGTTACGTCTTGCTTGATATTGATCACACCACTACTTGCAGTTCCACCATGGTAGCTAGATACCATCATGAAGTCCATCTCAATATGCGTATCAATATGTTTGATCAATTCAGCCATAAAAGGAATCGATCCTTTCAAAATTCCAATAAGAATTGGATTTTTCCCCTCATAGTCTTTGGTTAATTGTTCACCTAGCTTTTTAGCCGCTTCTGTAATTTCATCATGTGAAACGAGGATTTTTTTAATATCGTGTTCTAACATCTTTTTACCTATCTATTTTTTCTATATAAAGTACAGTGTTCATTATATCATTTTTCGTGTTTTTACTCAAATCACTGGTCGCAATTCCCAAAATTGAGACAATTTCTCCAAATTGCTCAATAATAGGAGCTGTTTTTCGTCTTTCAATAGGGATTTTCAAATCTATAAATAAGCGTCTCAGTTTCTTTCGATAACCATTCAGCCTAATAACATCGCTAGGTTTTCGACCTCTAATTCGTATCGAAGTTTCTCGTGAAACATTTATTTTTTGAACAATATCTCCTTCAATAGGAATACCAAAGGAAAATAAATAGCCCTTATGTCGAACTTGATTTTGATAGTGTAACACAAGTTCATCTTCCTTTTCATCAGCCTGAGGACTGATTTTGCAAACTCGAAAATTTTGATACTCTTTTATCAATTCATAACCATTTTTCAATGGATGACGATACTGGCTTTTCCTTGCCAAAATCTGTCGAACTTCATCAAACTGAGTCTTCGTAAGGTTTAAGTCTGGGAATTGATTGAGATAGTTCTGGAGCAAGACCCCTTGAGTTTGTTTTGAGTATGAAAAGAGCTCATTCAAATCTTCTACATCAATCTGCTCAGAAAGCTCCGTTATGGCTGCTTGGTAATCTGAAATCTCACTTCCTAGATTTAAAAGAGCAGATCTAAGGCGGGGATTTTCTTTTTCAAGTTCTGGTAAATACCTATTTCGAATACGATTGCGAAAATAGCTGTTCTCACGATTTGTTTGATCTTCGAAATGAAAAATTGGTGGGAAGTCTGTTTTATGAAAATGCAACAAGGGACGGATGATTTCAATATCATCAACTACTTGTCTTTCTTTTATTCCTATTAAATGACGTAACCGACTTCCGCGAATCAAACGCATTAAAATCGTTTCAACCTGATCATCTGCATGGTGGGCAGTGACCAAGGCTGTCGCTCCAACATCTTTCATGATTTTCCTAAAAAAATCATAACGAAACTCTCGAGCACGCGCTTCTGAAAAGTCTCCTGAAAAGCTTGTGATATAAATAGGAAGTTCAGCTGCATCAGCTAACTTCCTTAGTTCATTTTCCTCCCAGTCAGACTCACTTCTCTGCTTGTGATTGACATGAGCTAAAATCAACTCAATTCCCAACTCTTCTTGATAAGTAGACAATAACTGGAATAAAAACATTGAATCCAGTCCACCAGACAGAGCCAATAATACTTTAGAATGTTTTTTGAAATACTCTTTTCGGAGAAAATGATTTAAAAAATCCTGTTCCCTCATTTTAGAACCTCATAGACATCCTTGGCTATCTTAGAAATGGTGTCATAATCAGAATTTTTGGTGAAGATAGAAAGAACGAAAGGAGAATCAGTATAGACAATGGCAGTGTCATGTTTAAACTCGTCGGCATCTCCGATTTTATGAGCTAACTTAACCGAAACACCTTTAGCAATTCTTTGGTTGTCAAAATCAGTCTTGCTCAGAGACTCTAAGACAAAACCATTCTGATTATAAATAGCTTCCATGACTTTTCCAGCCATTTTTGAAGAAGTCAATTTATCATTCACATCCCAATCTTCACCCATAATGGTGGACATTTTTTCTTTGAAAGCCTCGTCAGATTGATTGGTCACATAATAACCTAAAATATTATGAGCAACATTGTCAGACTCTTTTGTTACCTTGGTAATTAACTGTTGAAGACTGTATTCTTTGTTATCTTCTTTTTTAGGTAAGCTACCACTACCTTCTGGTTTATAGGACCCAGGGAAACTATTTACTTCTGGGATATACTTGAAGCTACTATCCAGCGTATAGTCGCCTTGATTTATCTTATCTTGAGCATAATACAGATAGGCCAGTTTCAAGATGCTAGCTGCATAGAGTTTGCTGTCTTCATTCACCCCAGCCTCTTTACCCGTGTTCAGCTGTTTAACATAAATAGAGTAATTTTCATTCTGATAGTTGTTTGATAAGATTTCTTGAACCTTCTGGATGCGATTATCTTCTTCTGAAACGAACTCTTTTGATACCCACCCAACTTGATCAATATGAAGAAATTCTTGTCCCTCAGCAAAGAGAGTTCTATCCACTAGTACGTATTGATAGGGGGAGAGGGTAGAAGAAATTTCTTTAGCATCATAAGGGCTGTTATAGATAACAAACCCTTGTTCCAACCATACTTGTCTATTTTGAGTTTGAACATGACTTTGATCATAGACCAACCGCTTATCTGCAAGGATAAACTGATGATTGTCTAATTTAAAAACAGGAACACCCTGTCTATTCAAACGCCATTCTACGATTTTAAAGGCGGTTTCAGGAGTTAATTTACCAGAGTCCTTGACAAGATCCTCATTAGCATAGAGAGTTGTTTCACCATATACCATTGGGGATTCCAGTGTTTCTTTATAGTAGAACCCATAGTCAGACTCAGTTAGATAATAAATTTCTTGCGAAGAGTAAGGAAGCTGTTTTTCTGTGCTAACTACTCTTGAGGTTATGATAAAAGCAGGTAGCAATAAAACTACTAAGAACTTACGCATTCTTCTCTTCCCTTTCTTCTTGTAATCGTAATAAATGATTTTTAGCTGCTAATTCTTCTAGTTTTTCATCTGATAAACTTAAAAACTGCTCAACAACTTCTAATAAATTTTCCATGACATTACCTCGGAAGCAAATCAGGAATTGTGTAAATCGCTTCTCGTTTCTTTGAGTAATAGTACTTGGCGCGTGCATATTTTGCTACATAGTCTTCGTCTTTCAACTTTGCAGCAAAAGCGGATTCCTTATCCTTTTCATCACTGAGAGTTTGATACTGTTCTTTCAACTCTGTCAATTGCTGACGACGTTGCAGTAACTGATTATAGCTTTGGGCCAGATTATAGGTCGGTAAAATAAACAATAAAATCATCAAAATCAGAACCCAACCCATAAAGCGATTCCTCTTTTGTCTTTCCTTCATCAGGTAGCGACGACGTTGGTGTTCATTTTGAATAAAAGGATTATTCATTTGTACAATATTTTTAGACATTTTCTTCTACCCGTGTTTCACTGATAATTTCATACATGCCTGCTGCATCTTCTTTTTTTGTACTATCTTTCATCTCCAGTACTTTTACAAGCAACAATTTATTTCCAAAGCGAATTTCAACTTGGTCATCAACTTTCAAATCTGTTGAACTTTTGGCCAAAATTCCATTTACCTTGATTCTACCTTTATCTGCTACTTCCTTTGCAACTGTACGACGCTTAATAATTCGTGATACTTTTAAATACTTGTCTAATCTCATTTTTATTACCTCAAATTATTATTGTACCATTTTTATCCTTTTTATAGAAGAAAAATGTTAAACGGGATTTGCTTCCTTTGATTCTTTTATCTCTAATAAACTTTCTCCAAAAATCAGCAAACCTTCTAAAATTTCATAATCCTTCTTGTTTCGGACATCAAATACAACTTCCATTAATCCCTTATTCTCAGCTATAGCTGCTTTTAAGTTCGTTGCAGATAAGGCTTTAAAATAATCTTGAGCCAAGAATAGTCGTTGAGTGATTTTTTCAAATTGAACTGTAATCTTGTTATCTTTTCTTTCCACACGTTCTACAAAGACCTTGTCCAAATATGACTTAACCAAACCAATCTCTAAAAGGTAGGCTACTACATCTGGGTATTCTCCAAAGCGATCCATCAATTCTTCTTGTAGTTCTTCATAGTTGACACGATTGTCAATTTGACGAATTTTCTTGTAAATTTCAATCTTATGTCGTTGGTCAGAAATATAAGTATCAGGAAGATAAGCATCAATTTGTAAAATCAACTCAGCATTTCCTTTGGTTCTTTTATTCCCATTACCGTTCCGTTTAGCAATAGCTTCCTCTAATAACTGTGAATACAATTCAAAACCAACAGAATCAATGAAACCAGACTGCGATTTTCCTAGGAGATTTCCTGCTCCCCGAATCGAAAGATCTCGCATAGCAATCTTAAAACCAGATCCCAATTCTGTAAATCCTTTGATTGCTTCTAATCTCTTTTCAGAAACTTCACTAATTGATTTTTCTGGACGATACATGAGATAGGCATAGGCAATGCGATTGCTCCGACCAACTCTTCCTCTTAATTGATACAAGGTTGACAAGCCCATATGATCTGCATTTTCAATAAATAAGGTGTTAGCATTTGGAATATCAACGCCAGTCTCAATGATTGTGGTAGTCACCAAAATATCATATTGTCCTTCAATAAAGTCCAATAGAGTATTTTCTAACTGAATTTCACTCATTTGTCCATGAACAAACCCAATCGAAGCTTCTGGAATCAACTCCTGTAATTCTGAAACCTTCCGATCAATAGTGTCAACTTTGTTGTAAAGATAGTAAACTTGACCTCCACGCTCCATTTCACGCAAGACAGCATCACGAATCACACTATCATTCTTTTCCAAAACATAGGTTTGCACTGGATAACGATTGGTCGGAGGTGTTTCAATAACAGACAAATCTCGGATTCCCAACATAGACATATGAAGAGTACGAGGTATTGGAGTTGCTGTTAAGGTTAGGACATCCACTTGTTTCTTCAGTTCTTTCAACGTTTCCTTATGCTTGACACCAAATCGTTGCTCTTCATCAATAATCATCAAGCCTAAATCTGAAAACACAACATCTTTTGACAAAACACGATGCGTTCCAATCAAAATATCGACTTGACCATTCTTTAATTTTTCAAGTGTCTCTGCCTGCTCTTTTTTACTTCTAAAACGACTCAATACATCAATATTAACTGCAAAATTTTGGAATCTCTCTTTAAAATTTGTATAGTGTTGTTGCGCTAAAACCGTCGTCGGAACTAGAACGACAACTTGTTTATGATCATTGACCGCCTTAAAGGCTGCACGCATTGCAACTTCAGTCTTCCCAAAACCAACATCTCCAACTAAAAGTCGATCCATGGGATGAGAATCCTGCATATCTCTCTTGATTTCCTCAATACTGCGAAGTTGATCATCCGTTTCAACATAAGAGAAAGCATCATCAAAAGCATGTTGCTCATCATCATCAGCTGAGAAAGCAAACCCCTTCAACTGACTACGCTCAGAATAAAGCTTGATTAAATCGTCAGCTATATCCTCTACCTGGTTCTTAACTTTTTGCTTGGCCTTTTTGAAATGACCATCATTTAATTTATTAAGTTTTGGCGCTTTACCATCACTTGAAACATATTTTGACAGTAACTGAATCTGCTCTACTGGGATGGAGATTTGATCCCCATTTTGATATTGAACACTGACATAATCACGGTGAATCCCTTTGATTTCAATTGTTTCAATACCTAGATATTGACCAATTCCATGAATATGGTGAACAACGTAGTCCCCTTTTTCAAGTTCATTATAATCTTTTAATCGCTCTGCATTTGACGCATGTTGTCTTCTAAAACGACGTTTTAATTTCTTTTGAAAAATCTCATGTTCAGTAATCAAGAGAATTTTTTCATCTACAAAATGAAAACCATGTCTTAGATTACCCTCAATCAAGTTTACAGATTTTTTACAGATACTTGACTTATCTCTGGAATCCAATTTAATCTGGTATTCCTCTAAAACATCCTCCAATGTTTTACTTCCCATTGAATTACTAGACTGCAAGATAATAGTGTAGTCCATTTTTTTATATCGCTCAATTTCTTCTTTTAGAAAAGAAAATTGATTGAAAAATTCCTGCATAGGATATTGATTAAATTGATAAATGTTATCAAACTTGAGATTTCCTAATCCTTTTTGGAGATTGGAGAAAAAGGTAACTGGACTTTGTTTTTTATAGCTTTGCTCTGTATCTGCAAAATACTGCATATCAGAAAATGATTTACCATTCTGTAAATCTTCTGTAAAGTATTGCGCTAACTCTCTTTCAAAGGCTTCATACTGATTCATCAATTTTTGGTAATCATCAAAAAACACTGGTGTATCTTTTTCAATATAATCAAATATAGTCCATGTTTTATCGTAACATAAAGATAAAAACTTTCGACTATCTGAATGTACTTGTTTTTGATGAAAACTTGACAAAATCTCTTCCAAGTATGATTTTAAAATTGGTGATAAGGTCTTGGAAATTTGCTTTTCTAAAGCAGACCGACCTCGTAGATAGTCCTTTTCCCTCAAGAGCATATCACTTGCTGGAAAGATAATGAGTTCTGTTTGATTTTCTTTTGATAATTGTGTTTCTACTTCGAAAGTCCGAATTCCATCTACTTCATCACCAAAAAACTCGATTCGGAAAGGTTCTAACTGAGACATCTCAAAAATATCTAAAATATCTCCTCGAATACTAAACTCACCTTGAGTTTGTACTTGCGTAACTTTGCGATAGCCTATTTCCTTTAATTTGTGAAGAAGGTCATGTTGGTCATATTCTTCACCGACTGCAATCCTTATAATACTTTCTTTAAATCCAGTTGGAGAAGGTAAAATCAAGCGACTTGCTGCGATATTACAAACTAAAATCCCTTTCTTAGATGAATCAGTTAAAAAACGCAAGGCTTCAACTCGCGAAATGATTTTTTCTTGTGAAGACATCAAAAACTCTACCATAGGAGAGTCATCTACCAAAAATGGATAGACAAATTCCTCTCCTAAGATAGAAAGAAGATCACTGATAATTCTTTCTGCTTCTCCATAAGTTGATGTCAATAACACAATCTTATTTTCTTTTTTTAGACTACTTGCAATTGCAAGAGCCTTGGTAGAAGTTGACAGACCTAGTATTAGTTGTCTTTTCTTATCTATCAGATTTTGATGCCATTTTTTTATCTGATCATTTTCTGAGAATAAATCTAATAAAGTCACCATTTATCCATTATACCTCTGCATTGTTTTCTCAAAGTTTTTCTCTTGTAAATAGTAATTTACAGCATCGTCAACCTTGTCAATTGACTGTAAAATACCTACATAGTCATCCTGATCAAACTTACTTAAAACATGGTGAACTACTGACATACCTTTTTTAGGTCTTCCGATACCTATTTTAACACGGTTAAAGACCTGAGTACCTATATGTTGAATAATAGATTTGATCCCATTATGACCACCTGCTGATCCCTTAGCTCTTAAGCGAATTTTCCCAACTTCCATGTCAAGGTCATCGTAAATAACCAGTAAATCTTCAATATCCAAACCATAGTAAGTCAATAAAGCATGAACCGCTTTTCCACTTTCGTTCATAAAGGTCGTAGGTTTGACAAGATAAATTTTTTCTCCATTGAGGAAAAAAGATGCTAGGTCAGCTTGAAATATCTTATCGTGTGTAAAAGTGACATTTTGTTTTTTAGCTAATTGGTCAATCAACATAAAGCCAACATTGTGCTTGGTTTCAAAATATTTATCCCCTGGATTTCCTAATCCAACAAGTAATTTAGTCATTTATTTTCCTTTCAAAAGCCAAAAGGGTTGGAATTTTTTTCCAACCTAATTGACACTATTTGTTAAATGTTATTAGACATTAAAGCGGAATTCCATGATATCGCCATCTTGAACGACATATTCTTTTCCTTCTTCACGCAAGCGCCCAGCTTCTTTTACAGCCTTTTCAGATCCGTATTTCACTAGATCCTCATATGACATGGTGACTGCACGAATAAAGCCTTTTTCAAAGTCTGAGTGGATAATACCAGCTGCTTGAGGAGCTTTCATACCACGTTTAAAGGTCCAAGCGCGAACTTCTTTTTCACCAGCTGTGAAGTAAGTTCCAAGTCCAAGTAAGTGGTAAGCAGCTCGAGTCAACTTATCCACACCTGATTCTGTCAAGCCAAGTGCTTCAAGAAACTCTTGCTTATCTTCATCATCTAACTCAGAAATTTCTTCTTCAGCACGCGCGGAAATAACTACTACTTCAGCATTCTCTGTCGCCGCAAATTCACGAATTTGTTTGACATAGTCGATAGAGTCTGGTTCTGAAACGACATCTTCATCCACATTAGCAACATAAAGAACCGGTTTAGTCGTCAAAAGGAAGAGACCTTTGACTACTTTTTGTTCTTCATCTGTGAATTCAATGGTACGAGCTGATTTTCCATCTTCAAGGACTGGTTTAATTTTTTGAAGGACATTAAACTCTGCTACTGATTCTTTATCTTTTTGCGTACGCGCCATCTTTTCTACACGCGCATAGCGTTTATTTACTGACTCTAGATCAGCCAGAATCAACTCCAAGTTAATGGTATCAATATCTGCAAGTGGATCCACAAAGGCATCTTCACGTCCTTGCTCGCGCATAACATTTTCATCATCAAATGCACGCACAACATGAACAATCGCATCTACTTCACGGATGTTGGCCAAAAATTTATTCCCTAGACCTTCTCCTTTCGATGCGCCTTTTACAATCCCTGCAATATCTGTAAATTCAAAGGTTGTTGGAACTGTCTTTTTAGGAGTAATCATTTCCGTTAGTTTTTGTAGGCGTTCATCTGGAACTTCTACCATTCCAACATTTGGATCAATAGTCGCAAATGGGTAGTTTGCTGCCTCTGCTCCTGCTTTTGTAATTGCATTAAAAAGGGTTGATTTACCAACGTTTGGCAAACCAACGATACCTGCTGTTAAAGCCATAGTTTCTCATTCTCCGTTCTCATTTCAATCCCTAACATTATAACACAAAAAGGGAAAACTTGCTAACCCTCTAACTAAGGGTTCTTAGTCAATAATCTTATTCATTTTTCGTTCAAAATCATGGCGGCTCATCATAACAAGATGGTCGCAATTGCTACATTTGATTTTGATATCTGCCCCAACACGTGTAATTTCCCAACGATTGGCTTTTTTTCCTGTTGACTTGATGGTGCAAGCATGTGGCTTTTTCATTTCAATAAAATTTCCAACTTGATACATACTACTCTCCTTTTCTTTTTCGATTATATCATAAAAGAGGCGAGCTAGGCTCAACCTCTTTCACTTAATTTGTACGAACTGGAGTAATGAGCTGCATGAAGTCTTCATCAGTATCTGCTGGAACAAGAGTGAATGGACGAACAGCTGAGATAAAGCTGATAATGACTTTTTCGCTATTTAAAGCTTTGAGGGAATCAATCAAGTAAGTCGGGTTGAAACTAATAGTCAAATCATTCCCAGTAACCTGCTCCGTATCAATTTCTTCGTTTACTTTACCAACTTCAGGAGAATGAACATGGGCGCTAACAACACCACCTTTAATTTCAAGCTTCACAGTACCATTTTGAGTCGCACTTGATAAGAGACGAGCACGTTCCATTGAATGACGCAAGTTGACAACATCAAAAGTTACTGTCGTATTAAAGTCAGTTGGAATCAAACGATCTGTATCAGGATAGTTTCCTTCTAGGAGACGAGTGTAGAAGCTAATATTTTCGCTTCTAAAGAGGATTTGATTATTTGCAAAGAAAATCTCCACAGTTTCAATATCATCCGTAAATACAGCTGAAAATTCGCGTAGAGAGCGACTAGGAATCACCACATCAAAATCATCACCATTTTTTTCAAGAGTCAATTTTTTCTGACTAAGGCGATGAGAGTCTGTTGCAACTGTCTTTAGTTCCTTGTGATTGCTCAAAACAAAATGGACACCAGTCAAAATTGGACGACTTTCTTGCGTACTTGCAGCAAAAGCTGTTTCATTGATAATTTTCTTGAGTAGTTTGGTTTCAAGAACCAAAGGTGTGCTCGCTGAAATTTCTTGAATTCGTGGGTACTGTTCGCTATCTTTTCCTTTTAGAGTGATTTCTGATTTGCCACTTGTTAAGACAATTTGTTTTTGTTCAATCTCTTTGAAATCAAGGGTTACATCTGGAAGACTGGATACAACATTGATAAAGAAAGAGGCTTCTAGAAGAATCGAACCCAAAGAAGTTATCAAGAGACCAGCATCTTCATTCTTTTGAGAAATGAAATTTTCAATGGAGATTTGCCCATTTGATCCAATTAAAGTAATTCCTTCATTGGTAACATCAATTTTGATTGTTGATAAAATTGGAATAGCATTTTTAGAGCTAATTGCTCGTTTTGTGGTATTTAAGGCTTGTAGAAATAAATTTTTATTAATTGAAAAATGAATCATGGATTCTCCTTTATTTATTCTTAGTATTAGAAAGTTAATAGTAATAATAGAGTCTGTGAATTCTGTGGAAAACTGATTTCTATTTAGTAAACTCAAGTTTCTTAGCTTGTTTAAAAAATGTGGATAAAAAAGATAGGAAAGTGAGAGTTATCCACACTCTACTTAATTTTCTTTTTGATTGATTCTACTTCTAAACGTAAATTATCGTCTTCGTCAATCAATGATTTTATTTTAGCATGAGCATGAATCACGGTAGTATGATCCTTTCCGCCGAATTCTTTTCCGATTTTAGGAAGACTATTATCTGTCAGTTCTCTAGCTAGATACATAGCAACTTGACGCGCCAAAACGATGTTTTGAACTCGTCTCGTCCCCTTCATTTCTTTGACACTCACTCCATAAAAATTACCAACTTCAGTTTGGATTTTTTCAATTGGAATAACAAGCATCTGGCGGGCATCTTGTTTACGTGCTCTGATAGCCTCTGCAGCAATATCAATAGTGATATCCTTAATCTTCTTCACTCTAGCAATTAAAGTGATATCGTTGATTGCTCCTTCCAATTCTCGAACATTTGAATCAAATTGGCCAGCTAGGTATTCTAGGGTATCGCTTTGGAAATGGTAATCTAAATGCTCTGTTTTACTTTGAAGAATGGCGATACGTGTTTCAAAGTCAGGAGGGGTGATATTTTGTGTTAATCCCCAGCTAAAGCGCGTGACAAGTCTCTCTTCAAGGCCTTCTAAGTGTTTAGGACTACGATCACTGGTTAGGACAATCTGCTTCTGTTTATCATGAAGAGCATTGAAGGTATTGAAAAATTCTTCCTGGGTCGCAACTTTTTTGCCGCTGAGAGATTGGATATCATCGATCAACAGGAGATCAAGACTACGGTAAGTCTTTTTGAACTTTTCCATTTCCCCAAGTCTTAAGTGTTCAAGAAAGTCGTTGATAAAGCTTTCAGCAGGAATGTACTTGACACGCGCATCAGGAATATTCTTCAAAATCTCATTTCCAATCGCATTGAGCAAGTGAGTCTTTCCAAGACCAGGTCCTCCATAGATGAAAAGAGGATTATAAGTCAGAGCCAAATCTTCAGATACAGCTAGTGCAGCAGAAACCGCCCAAACATTTCCATCACCTTGAATAAAGTTATCAAAGGTATATTTTTCTTTTAACCCTGTTTCGGAGTAGGGAATCGTTGGTAGCGCAGGTGTGTAATTGTAAGTAGAACTATCAGTCGTATCACTTACTTGAGAAGACTCTGTACTCTGAGGTTTAGTGAAAATATAGTGGGGTTTGATTTCAGAATCATAAATTTCAAAACCAGCAGCAACAATAATATCTTTTAATTGTTTTTCCCACACCATTTCCATCTCTGTTCTCGGTAGAAATATAGTAGCTGTATTTTCTTCTACTTTGATGAGTTCAGCAGGTGTAGCATAGAAATCATACATAGATCGCGTCAATCTTTCTTGAGCAAATTCTAAAATACGATTCCAAAATTGCTTTTCTTTCAACTATTTTTCCTCCTTTACTATGATTTTAGTAGTTTAGTGCTAGACTTATTTTACCATAGATAGTAGGATTTTTCCACAGATTGAGGAAAAGAATCCACAATGTTAGCAGTATTTATCCACAGGTTGGGGATAAATAGAAAAATCCTTGATTTAGTAAGTCTTTGGCTAAAAAAATTAGTGGATAAATTTGTGGGTTGAGAAAATAAAACAACAGCCTTATTTCAGGCTGTTGATAATTCTGTCATATTCTTCTTGACTTGAAAAAGAAATAACAATCTTTCCAGTATCTTTTTTAGAAAGTTTAATTTCTACATTCACTCCAAGTAGTTTTTTCAATTTATCTTCCTCATCTTTGATGAAAGAGTCACTTTTTTTCTGTTTCTTTTGTTTTTTTTCTGTCAGCAGTGTTTCTAGTTTTCTCACAGAGATGTCTTCGTTTTTGATTAATTGGAAGAAATATTCTTGCTGCTCTTTATCCAAACCAACTAGTGAACGTGCATGAGCTTGAGAGATTTTTCCATTTTCCACTTCAGATAAGATATGCTCTGGTAGGGAAAGTAAACGAATAAAATTAGTGATATAAGGACGAGATTTTCCCATTTTATCCGCTATCTCAGTGTGAGTAAATCCTTTTTCTACCAAAGATTCGTAGGCGCGTGCCTCTTCAACTGGATTTAAGTTTTCTCTCTGTAAATTCTCAATGATAGATTGGATCATCATTTCCTGATCTGAGAGATGTTTCACAATGGCTGGAATAGAAGTAAGACCAGCTAAGAGAGAAGCCCGATATCGTCTCTCTCCTGCAAGGATTTCATAACCAATTACAGGAGATTGACGAACGATGATTGGTTGGATGAGCCCATTTTCTTTGATTGATTGGGCTAATTCCTTTAGTTTCTCTGCATCAAATTCTTTTCGAGGTTGGTAAGGATTTTTTTGTATTTCTGCGATAGAAATCATTTCAAATTTTTCCATGATTCTACACTAACATATCTTTTACTATCTGTAAAGTTTTCTTTACACTGATGTCAATTAAGACTCTAGATCACCTGAATTCTTATCAAGTTTAATAGAGGTTGTTTCCTCCTTACCATTACGATAGTAGGTTACTTTTATAGTATCTCCTATAGCATGAGTATAAAGAGCATGTTGTAGGTCTGTTGATGAAGCAATCTCTTTGTCGTCAACTTTAGTAATGACGTCGTATTTTTGAAGATGTCCATTTGCTGGCATATTACTTTGAACAGATCGAACAACTACACCTGAAGTAAGACTACTTGGGATGTTGAGTTTTCTCAGATCGTTCGCTCCAACATTAGCCAAATTGACCATTTGAATTCCAAGAGCAGGACGAGTTACTTTACCATCCGTTTCCAGTTGTTTAATAATATTTTGTGCATCGTTTGAAGGAATTGCAAAACCAAGACCTTCTACAGATGTTTTCCCGTTACTTGCGATTTTACTTGATGTAATTCCGATAACTTGACCTTGAATGTTTACAAGTGGACCACCAGAGTTACCTGGGTTAATAGCAGTGTCTGTTTGAATAGCTTTTGTAGAAATAGCTTGTCCATCTTCAGATTTTAGAGATACAGTTCGATCAAGACTTGAAATGATCCCCTGTGTAACTGTATTGGCATATTCAGAACCTAGTGGACTACCAATTGCAATCGCCGTTTCCCCTACGTTAAGTTGGCTAGAGTCACCGAATTCAGCTACGGTTGTTACTTTCTCTGAAGAGATTTTTACGACAGCAATATCAGAGAAGGTGTCAGATCCTACAATCTCACCAGGGACCTTAGTACCATCTGCCAAGCGGATATCAACTTTTGAAGCTCCATTGATAACGTGAGTATTTGTTACAAGATAGGCATCATTCCCATTCTTTTTATAGATAACTCCTGAACCTTCACTTGCAATTTGTTGAGAATCAGGATCAGTATCTGTTTCATCAGTTCCAAATAGACTACTTTGTCTATTTGATGAATAAGTAATAACAGATACAACGGCATCTTTAACCTTATTGACTGCTTGGGTAGTTGAAGTTTCATTCTTATAGGATGTTTGGGTAACAGTGTTGGAATTATTATTTGTAGCTTGGTTTCCTTGTTTTTGATAAAGTTGTAATGTTACGAAACTTCCTAGTGCACCACTTAAAAAACCTATTAAAATGATTACAAGAACTTTTACCCCTTTTTTGTAAAATTTTTGTAAGTGTTTCATAAACGCCTCCGTTTGTTATTTATTTACTCAGATTATAAACCTATTAACTTAATTCAAACTTAAAAGTTTGAAAGTTTTACACAAGTTGTGGATAACTTACTTTATTCTGTGAATTTCCTTGTGATTTTGGATGTTTTTTATGTGTATAAGATGTGAAATAAAGTGTGGATATGATAGAATAAAAGAATGAAAATAAAAATTGTAACAGTAGGAAAACTGAAAGAAAAATATCTTAAAGATGGTATTGCTGAATATAGCAAACGAATTTCACGTTTCGCAAAATTGGAGATGATTGAGCTTGCTGATGAGAAAACACCTGATAAAGCTAGTGAAATAGAAAATCAAAAAATCTTGGAAACAGAAGGCGCTAGAATTCTTTCTAAAATTGGAGAAAGGGATTTTGTCCTTGTCTTGGCTATAGAAGGAAAAACATTCTCTTCAGAGGAATTTAGTAAGCAATTAGAAGAGGCTTCTATAAAAGGTTACTCAACTCTTACTTTTATCATTGGAGGAAGTTTAGGTCTGGCACCTAGTGTAAAAAATAGGGCTAATCTTTCTGTTAGTTTCGGACGTCTAACCTTACCACATCAGTTAATGAGATTGGTTTTAGTTGAACAAATTTATCGAGCTTTTACAATTCAGCAGGGATCTCCTTATCACAAATAGAAGATTGACTTAGCTCTTGTTTTTTGATAGAATGTTCATGTTAGGTCTCATAGCTCAGCTGGATAGAGCATTCGCCTTCTAAGCGAACGGTCGCAGGTTCGAATCCTGCTGGGATCAATTTTAGATGTAAAGCTGGGATTTTTCCCAGCTTTTTTCTTAAAAAAGTGCGTTTCAGGTGCAAAAATGTACAGTTGGGAAGAAATTTTTCTTACATGGTCTTCATTTTGTATAATAGGGTTGTAAGTTAATTTACAAGAAAAACAATACAGGAGACTTTATTATGAAAAACACAGTTAAATTGGAACAATTTAAAGAGGTAACAGAAACAGAATTGCAGGAGATTCGAGGTGGGGATAAAAGACTACTTTACTTTTTTAAACATATTTTTTCAAATAGGACAAAGTAATAATATTATAGGGTGATAGTATGAGTTTATTAGGATTTGGAATAGTTATTCTTCATATTTTTATTTTAACAATAAGCTATGAATTAATTTGTAAAGTAACTAAAAAAGAAAGATATTTATTTATAGCTTGTATATTTGTATATCAGTCTGTAGCTGAATTTTTCTTTGACTTTATTTCATTAGCTGGGTTAGGGATTGAAAAGTTTATATTTCCTTTTATTCTATATACTTCTATAGTAGTGTTTAAGAAGTATGATAAGCATAAAGGAATTTTTATCAGTTTACTACTATCTTTATTATATCATAGTACCCATACTTTTTTATCAGTAACCCTATCCTCTATAACAGGTGATGCTTTTGTGATAGAACATGAAGTGATGTTTTATTTAGGAGTACTATTACTAACATATTTTATTATTAAAAAAATTATTACTTATTTCCATTTAGAACTTTCCTATTTTGATAAAGATTATCTCTATCCTTTTTTTAAAAAAACAATAGTTGCTTTCTTTGGTTTGCATATATTATTGTTTATTTCAGATATAGTAGGTACGACTCATCACTTAAATAGCTTTGGGAGTATTTTAGCAGCCATCATTTTTATATGTTTGTTATTGTGCTTCTTTGCAATGAACTCTTATAAGGTTCAAGTTGAAAAAGAGATTGCTCTAAAACAAAAGAAATTTGAACAAAAATATTTACAGACTTATACAGATGAAATTGTAGGTTTGTATAATGAAATTCGAGGTTTTCGTCATGATTATGCAGGGATGCTTGTCAGCATGCAAATGGCGATTGACAGTGGAGATTTACAAGAAATTAACAGGGTTTACAATGAAGTCCTAGTAAAAGCAAATCAGAAATTGAGATCAGACAAATATACTTACTTTGATTTAAATAACATAGAAGATTCAGCTTTACGTAGTTTGATTGCTCAATCCATTGTCTATGCACGAAATAATGATGTAGAGTTTACATTGGAAGTAAAGGATGTTATTACTAGATTGTCAATAGATTTACTTGATCTTGTTCGTATTATGAGCATTCTCTTAAATAATGCTGTTGAAGGTGCTGCGGATAGTTACTTGAAACAAATGGAAGTTGCAGTTATTAAAATGGATTTTGAAACAGTTATAGTCATCCAAAATTCATGTAAAATCACTATGACGCCTTCAGAAAACTTATTTGCCTTAGGTTTCTCTACTAAGGGAAGAAATAGAGGTCTAGGACTTAATAATGTCAATGAGATTTTAGACAAGTATGACAACATTATTCTAGAGACAGAGATGGAAGACAACACATTTAGACAAATTATTAGATTTAAGAGGGGATTTGAATGAAAGTACTAATTTTAGAAGATGTTATCGAGCATCAAGTGAGACTTGAGAGAATATTGAATGAAATCTCTGAGGAATCAAATATTCCTATTTCGTACAAGACAACAGGAAAAGTTCGTGAGTTTAAGGAATATATCGAAAATGATGAAGTAAACCAGCTTTATTTCTTAGATATCGATATTCATGGAATTGAGAAAAAGGGCTTTGAAGTAGCACAATTTATCCGTCATCACAATCCCTATGCTATTATTGTCTTTATTACCAGTCGATCTGAATTTGCTACCTTAACCTACAAATACCAGGTATCAGCCCTAGATTTCGTTGATAAAGACATCAATGATGAATTGTTTAAAAAACGTATCGAGCAGAGTATTTTTTATACTAAGAGTATGTTACTTGAAAACGAAGATGTTGTAGACTATTTTGATTACAACTATAAGGGAAATGATTTAAAAATCCCTTACCACGATATATTGTATATCGAAACCACAGGTGTTTCTCATAAACTGCGAATTATCGGGAAGAATTTTGCCAAAGAGTTCTACGGGACCATGACAGATATTCAGGAAAAGGACAAACATACCCAACGATTTTATTGCTCCCATAAATCTTTCCTTGTCAATGTGGGAAATGTGAGAGAAATTGATCGAAAGAATTTAGAAGTTGTCTTTTATGAAGATCATCGCTGTCCCATCACTCGTTTGAAAACTCGCAAACTAAAAGATATTCTAGAGAAAAAATCTAAAAAGTGATTGACAATTAGTAAGAAATTGATATAATGGTTATATCTGCTACAGATAGATGGTCCGTTGGTCAAGGGGTTAAGACACCGCCTTTTCACGGCGGTAACACGGGTTCGAATCCCGTACGGACTATTTTATCCGCCATAGCTCAGTTGGTAGTAGCGCATGACTGTTAATCATGATGTCGTAGGTTCGAGTCCTACTGGCGGAGTCAGATAAAAAGAACACCAGGTGGTGTTCTTTTTATTCTTAGTTTGTATCACCTAACATTTTCATAAGGAAGTCTGTCATTTCTTGCGGACTTTCTTTTTTTCCGTGGGCAATCCACGTCTGGCAAACTCCGAATAGGGCATTTGTTAGATAAATGCTACTGTATTCTAGTTCAATTGGATTGAGTTGTAGTTGCATAAAACGTTTCTGAAGATCAGTACTAAGCATAATATGCAGTTTATTTCTCAAGAAATTTTGGATTTCTTTGGTTCCATTTTCAGAAAGAAGAGCAGCCAGAAGTGGTTCTGATTCTAGATATTCAAATACTTCTAAAATAGCGTCTCTTTTATGATGAACATGTTTTTGAAAAATATATTCAAAGGTATGAAAGAGTTTACTTTGGTAGTGCTCAATCATATCATACTTATCCTTGTAGTGAGTGTAAAAGCTGGAACGACTAATTCCGGCTTTTTCAGCTAACTTGACCGTAGAAATTTGATCAAAGGGGTGGTCCATCAACAATTGAACCATGGCATTTTCGATAATTCGTTTTGTTTTTAAACGTTTGTTACTTTCTTTCATAATTCCTCCTTGTACACAAAAATAGACTATATGTCTAAAAAAATATTTTTTACCTTGTAATTTGGATTTTTTTATGTATAATCTATTATATCAAAATTTTAGACAATATGTTTAAAAAAGGAGAAAATATGTTTAAAGAATGGAAAGCAATATTTAAAAAAACGACCTTTATCATTGTAATGATAGGGATTTCTCTCATTCCAGCTTTATACAACATTATATTTTTATCGTCCATGTGGGATCCATATGGTCAAGTATCGGAGTTACCTGTGGCAGTTGTCAATAAAGATAAGGAAGCTTCTTATAATGGACAGACAATGACAATTGGTGAAGACATGGTGTCTAATTTAAAAGAAAATAAGGCTTTAGATTTTCACTTTGTTAATGAAGAGGAAGGGGGAAAAGGGCTAGAAGATGGTGACTACTATATGGTGGTAACATTACCAAGTGACTTATCTGAAAAAGCGACCTCTATCCTAACGAATCATCCTGAACAAATGCAGATTGATTATCAGACGTCAAGTGGGCATAGCTTTATTGCAAGCAAGATGAGTGATTCTGCAATGACACAATTAAAACAAACCGTTTCTACTAATGTAACTGAAACGTATACCAAGGCTTTATTTCAAAAAATGAATGACTTGAAGTCTGGAGTAAACAAGGCAGCTGATGGAAGTGAACAACTGGCTAATGGAGCGAATCAGTTGGTGATGGGAAGTCAAACATTATCTACAAATCTTAATACTCTAGCCAACTCAAGTGTAACTTTTTCAAATGGAGCAGATCAATTTACAAAAGGATTATCTAGCTATGTATCTGCTATAGAGCAATTACATATTGGTTTAGGAACTTTTAATAGTGGTTTACAAAGTTATACAAATGCTGTCTCACAGGTTGACACTGGACTGGGTCAATTAGCGTCAAAAACTCCCGAGTTGGTGGCAGGTGTAAATCAACTAAATACAGGTATAAAGTCCTACACAGGTGGCGTTTCACAACTGGATACAGGCCTCAATCAATTTTCAGTTGGTGTAAATGCTTATACAAGTAGTGTGAAAGAACTTTCTAATGGAACAAGTCAATTATCCAATCAATCAGCTGCCCTAAGAGATGGAATGGAGCAATTAAATACTGGTATTAAAGAAATTTCAAGTCAATTGGAGTCCTCATCTCAACAAAATGAAGAAATAGCTCAATTGGAAACTAGCTTAGGAGAACTGAATAAAACATTACAAGCTCTTACAATATCAGATAATACTCAACTGAAAAGTACATTGTCAGAAGTTTTGCCAAATCTAACAACTCTTGCACAGGATATTGTGACCAAAAGTCAGACAGAACAAGAGAAAACTATTGCTAACCTTCAATCAACAGCTACTTATCAATCTCTCACAGATGAACAAAAGAAAGAACTGATAGAAGCTATTTCTAAAAATTCTAGTTCTACTATTGAGTCAGCAAAAACAATTTTAACGACAGTAGGAGGATTGAAAGAAAGTTTAGAGAATTCAGAACAACAAGTATCTAATCTATCTGATGTGCAGACGAAAGCAAATCAACTCTTACCTGCAGCATCTAGCTCCTTGACAACCTTGTCAAATGGATTTACAAAATTGCAAACTGCTGTAGATAATCAGTTGGTTCCAGGAAGTCAGTCAATTGAAAAAGGAGTTGTAAACTATACTAAGGGATTGGACACAATTTCTATAGGTGCTAATCAACTAAGTGAAAAGAATGCAAGTTTAACAACTAGTCTAGATCAATTAGTGTCTGGATCAAGTAAGTTGACAGAAAATACATCAAGCTTGACAGCTGGAGTAGATGCGTTAGCTGGAAAAGCTCCAGAATTAGTATCAGGTATAGAAAGCTTGTCAACTGGTTCTGCTCAATTGAATAATAAGAACCCAGAGCTGATAGCAGGTATTACTAAATTACAATTTGGCTCTGGTCAATTAACAGACAAATCAACACAGTTACTTTCTGCAGCATCCCAACTAGGAAGTGGCGCTATGAAGATTGCAGATGGTGCTGGAAAACTAGCAGATGGTGGAACAACCTTAACCTTTAGTCTTGAAGATTTACAGACAGGAGTTGATTCATTAGGACAAGGATTAGGCAATGCTAATAATCAACTTAAATCAGCATCAACAGAATCTAAAAATGCAGAAACATTATCTGAACCTCTAGTTCTCTCAAAAACAGATAACGACCATGTTCCTGTAAATGGGATTGCTATGGCTCCTTATATGATATCAGTTGCTCTTTTTGTTGCTGCTATATCTACCAATATGATTTTTGCCAAGTTGCCTTCTGGACGTCATCCAGAGAGTCGTTGGGCTTGGTTGAAGTCTCGATCTGAAATAAATGGCATTATAGCTGTCTTAGCAGGTGTTTTAGTTTATGGCGGTGTCCATCTGATTGGTTTAACTGCTAACCATGAGATGAGAACCTTAATTTTAATTATAATCATAAGTTTAGCTTTTATGTCTATGGTGACAGCTTTAACAACTTGGAATAGCCGTTTAGGAGCATTCTTCTCTCTTATTTTACTATTATTACAGTTAGCATCAAGTGCAGGGACTTATCCCCTTGCTTTGACAAATGATTTCTTTAAAGGTATCAATCCATGGTTACCAATGAGTTACTCTGTATCAGGCTTACGACAAACAATCTCTATGACAGGAAATATTCATCACCAAGTGATTTTCCTTATTATAACACTAGCTTTCTTTACTGCTTTAGGTATGCTAGCTTATCAACCTAAGAAAATGGAGGAAGATTAAAAAGATTGACCAATTCCTTGGTCAATCTTTTTCTGTATTAGATAAATTTTGTCTGTAATTATAGATTCCAAAAAGAAGAAGGGCAGTTACTGAGCAGACTGCTCCAATAACAAAACCATTGGGAATAAAGGAAAGTGTAATGGTTCCTTTTCCCTTTGGAACATCAACTTTCATAAAACCAGTTTGAGCCTGCTTGATTTCAAGTTTTTTCCCATCTTGGTATGCAGACCAACCTTTGTCATAAGGAATGGTGAAGAAAATAGAGGTATCTTGTTTTACTTCATATGTAGCAAAGACTTTATTTTTAGAGGTGGATACTTCTACAGGTTGTTCTTTAATTTTTTGGATTGCTTCAGTAAAAGCCTGAGTATCTAAACGATAGAAGGTTGGAGATTCAAATGACACCTGAGAATTTCCAGGGAAACTAACACTGATATTGAAAGTTTTTTGTTCCTCAGTATAACTCAAATTAAAGAAATTAAATGCATTGTCAGTTGTAAAAGTCTTCTTTTCTCCATTGACAAGTATGTCAACCTTCTTTTGTTTATCATTAGTAAAATGAAGGTTTGAAAAAGAGAGATAGACTTGACTATTTTGAGGAACCTCAATTTGATAATCAATCCTTGCATCCTCATTCGTAGAACTTGTGATGCTTGTTAAACCTTCAGAATCATCTGTTTTATCATATGCTATTGGATAGAAATAATCTAAGTTGAGATTAGCAAGCTGGTTTATAAATAAAGCCTGATTATCCAGAGTATGATTATTAAAGTTTACATCTGTGTAAATAGATTGAGTAGCAAAAGCAATGGGGAGGGAAAGTTGATTTTTATATAAGGTTAAATGATCCTTTTGATAAATCTCTTGAAATCCATATTTATCAAGAGGAGTTTCTGAAATATTGTACTGGATTCCAAATAAACTGTCTGCTAAAATACTATTATTTGTATAACGAAGATTGAGGTTAGTTCCAGAGGATTTGAATCCCAGTTTATCTAAACTAGTGCTAGCTGAGCGATTTCGTACAGACGAGAATTGAGAGATTCCATTGTAATTAAATTTCATACTGTCATTTCCTGTCTGAATTTGCAGTTTTTCAGTACGTGTAAATGGATCGTCAATTTGGTTTAGAATAGATTCCAGAGCAGTGACATCTCTATTATAGACGCTGCGAGAAGCAAAAGCCCATTCTTTAGCTATTCCTTCCATTTGAGCTGAAGCATTAAGGCTTATCTCAACTGTTATAAATAAAGATAAAAGAATTGCAAATAGTTTTACAGAGATAAATTTTTTAATGACTGCAAGAAGTAAAAGAGCATAAACCAGTAGAAATTCAAGAGTGAGTAGGATATTCAAATCAGTTAAAAAAGAATAGTGTGATTTAAAGTATACAGTAGCCAAAAATCCTGTTAGTACAAGAAAAAGTGAGACAAATAGATTCCAGAGTTTCAGTTCTTTCAGGCGATTTAAGACTTCTGCTGCAGTATAAATTAACAGAGTAGAAAAAATCCAAGCATAGCGATGCAAAAACATATTTGGAGTATGCATCCCCTGCCAAAATAAATCAAGTGCCTCTATGTAAAAGCTTGTTATTAAAAAAATAAAGAGAATTGCATAAGTAAGTTTCACGTGAAACTTGATGGATTTTATTGTGAAAAATAGAATGGTTAAAATAAAAGGAAGCAATCCAACAAAAATCATTGGTATAGATCCATACTTAGTTGTATCAAAAGATCCAATGAATTGTTTTGCGAAAATATCCAAATACCAACTACTATCTGTCTTTAATTTTGTAATGGCAGTTAACTTCTCCCCATGAGTTTGTAAATCAAACAATGTAGGAAGAGTCATAATCAAACTAGCCATTCCTGCTAAAAAGGAGGTGACAACAAAATCAAGAAAAGATGATCTTCGATTTTTAAAGTCCCATGAAATTTGGCAGAGATACCAGAAAATAAGAAACAAAGCTGTCATATATCCAAAATAATAGTTTTGAATAAACAAGATTGACAGACTTGTAAAGTATAGCAGGCACTTCTTTTCCGTTATAAGGATGTGTAAGCCAGTTATAATTAAAGGAATCAAGATAAAAACATCTAGCCAGGTTTTTATCTCTAACTGACTAACGGTAAAGCTCATTAGAGCATAGGAAGTAGATAAGGACAGTTTTAAATATTTCGGAATATCTTCAAATAATCTATTTAGACTAAAGAAGGTTGACAGTCCAATCAATCCAAATTTTAATAGAGTTGTTAGATAAACAGCATCTGGCATATTCGACAGATTAAAAAAGTAAACCAGAGGTGAGAGAAAACTACCCAAGTAATAACTAGATAGAGCATAGAAATTCAGTCCGAGGCCACTTGTAAAGGTGTAAAACAAACTACCATTTCCATGTAGAATATTCCGTAAAGCCACATCAAAAATAACGTATTGATGGAAACCATCTCCTAATAGTGGAGATGTATCGCTATTCCAGTAGATACCTTGAGTTAGGTATACTCCAGTCATAATTACTAAAGGAATGATGAAAGAAACAAAATAGGTCCAATATGTTTTAAAAAATGATTTCATGTTACCTCGTAGAATGATAGAAAACTCAGTTGGTTAACCCAACTGAGTTTTGAAGTCTTATTTAGACTTTCCAAAGGTCTTTGACTTTTGCTTGTACTTCTGCATTTTCTAGGAATTCATCATAGGTTTCATCGATACGATCAATGACGCCATTCTTAGATAAAACAATGATATGGTTTGCCAAAGTTTGAATGAACTCGTGGTCATGACTGGCAAAGATGATTGATTCTTTAAAGTTTTTCAATCCATCGTTTAAACTTGAGATAGATTCCAAGTCCAAGTGATTTGTTGGATCATCAAGTACAAGGACATTTGATTTCAAAAGCATAAGTTTTGAAAGCATGACACGAACTTTTTCTCCCCCTGACAAGACATTTACAGGTTTGTTAACCTCATCGCCAGAGAAGAGCATACGACCAAGGAAACCACGTAAGAAGGTATTATCGTCTTCTTCTTTACTTGCAAATTGACGCAACCAGTCAAGAATTGACTCACTCCCTGCAAAATCAGCAGAGTTATCTTTTGGCAAGTAAGAGCGACTAGTAGTAACTCCCCACTTAACTGTTCCTTCATAGTCAATGTCACCCATGATTGCACGAATTAATGCCGTAGTTTGGATGTCATTTTGTCCAATAAGAGCCGTCTTATCACCTGGACGCAAGATAAAGCTGATATTATCTAAAATAGTCTCACCATCAATCTTTACAGTTAGATTTTCTACTGTCAAGAGATCATTACCAATCTCACGTTCTGCTTTAAAGTTGATAAATGGGTATTTACGACTAGAAGGAACAATCTCTTCTAATTCAATCTTGTCAAGCATTTTTTTACGAGATGTTGCTTGTCTTGACTTAGAAGCGTTGGCAGAGAAGCGAGCAACGAATTCTTGCAATTGCTTAATTTTTTCTTCTGCCTTGGCATTACGGTCTGCTAGTAATTTAGCAGCGAGCTCAGAAGATTCTTTCCAGAAGTCATAGTTTCCGACATAGAGTTTGATTTTTCCAAAGTCAAGGTCGGCCATGTGGGTACATACTTTGTTTAAGAAGTGGCGGTCATGAGATACCACGATAACAGTGTTATCAAAGTCAATCAAGAAGTCTTCTAACCAAGTAATAGACTGGATATCTAAACCGTTGGTTGGCTCGTCCAAAAGAAGAACATCAGGTTTACCAAAAAGTGCTTTAGCAAGGAGAACCTTCACTTTTTCACCATTGGCTAATTCGCTCATGTTTTGATAGTGCAATTCTTCTGGAATATTAAGATTTTGAAGTAGTTGAGACGCTTCACTCTCTGCCTCCCAACCTCCAAGTTCGGCAAATTCACCTTCGAGTTCGGCAGCACGCACACCATCCTCATCAGAGAAATCTTCCTTCATGTAGATAGCATCTTTTTCCTTCATGATGCTATAAAGTTTTTCATTTCCCATGATAACGACATCAATTGCACGTTCATCTTCATAGTCAAAGTGATTTTGACGAAGAACAGAGAGACGTTCATCTGGACCAAGAGAAATGTGACCAGTTGTAGGTTCGATATCTCCAGCTAAAATTTTTAAGAATGTAGACTTCCCAGCACCATTAGCACCAATTAATCCATAAGTATTTCCTTCTGTAAATTTGATATTGACATCATCAAAAAGTTTGCGATCACTAAAACGTAGTGAAACATCAGATACTGTAAGCAATGTTTTTCTCCTATATATGTAATATATTTATTCTACTAGAAAAGAGAAAAATATTCAAATTTTTCTTTGTCAATTTTATGTCAACTAAATTTACAGTTTTGTTTACAGTGTATTGGCTATTTGATTTAAAAAAATTTCTGTTATTTTAACAAAAAAATGCTATAATTGAAGAGACCATTTCGAAGGAGAAAAAAATGACGAAACCCATTATTTTAACAGGAGATCGCCCAACAGGAAAACTGCATATTGGACATTATGTTGGGAGTCTTAAAAATAGAGTATTACTGCAGGAAGAAGACAAGTATGAGATGTTTGTTTTTTTGGCGGACCAACAAGCATTGACAGATCACGCCAAAGACCCTCAAACGATTGTAGAATCGATTGGGAATGTTGCCTTAGATTACTTAGCAGTTGGATTGGATCCTAGTAAATCAACTATCTTTATTCAAAGTCAGATTCCAGAGTTGGCTGAGCTGTCTATGTACTATATGAATTTGGTGTCACTAGCTCGTTTGGAGCGTAATCCGACAGTAAAAACAGAGATTGCTCAAAAAGGATTTGGGGAAAGTATTCCGACAGGTTTTTTGGTTTATCCAATCGCTCAGGCAGCAGATATCACAGCCTTTAAGGCTAATTATGTTCCTGTAGGAACAGACCAAAAACCAATGATTGAACAAACTCGTGAGATTGTTCGTTCCTTTAATCATGCTTATAATTGTGATGTATTGATTGAGCCAGAAGGTATTTATCCAGAAAATGAAAGAGCAGGTCGTCTACCTGGTCTAGATGGGAATGCTAAAATGTCTAAATCCCTTAATAATGGTATTTATCTAGCTGATGATGCTGATACTTTGCGTAAAAAAGTCATGAGTATGTATACAGACCCAGATCATATTCGAGTTGAGGATCCAGGTAAGATTGAAGGAAACATGGTTTTCCATTATCTAGATGTTTTTGGTCGTCCTGAAGATGCTCAAGAAATTGCAGAGATGAAAGAACACTATCAACGTGGTGGTCTTGGTGATGTGAAGACGAAACGCTATCTACTCGAAATACTTGAACGCGAACTTGGTCCTATTCGTGAGCGCCGTATCGAATTTGCTCAGGATATGGGAGAAGTGTATAATATGCTTCAAAAAGGAAGCGAAAAAGCTCGCGAGGTTGCAGGACAAACTCTATCTGAGGTTAAGGAAGCAATGGGACTTCATTATTTTAAATAAGCTTATATACTATAAGAAATTATCTTTTTTCGCACAGGAAAAGATAGTTTTTTTATTTGTCCTTGTATCATTTGACAAATTTTCATAGAATGGTATGATAGATACAATACAAAAAGAGTCAAGCTCAAAAAGAAAGAAAAGAGGAAACTTCGAATGTCTAATTGGGACACTAAATTTTTGAAAAAAGGTTTTACCTTTGATGATGTATTGCTCATTCCAGCAGAGAGTCATGTGTTGCCGAATGATGCAGATTTAACAACAAAATTGGCAGATAATCTGACTTTAAATATCCCAATTATTACAGCCGCAATGGACACAGTCACAGAAAGCCAAATGGCCATTGCCATTGCTCGTGCTGGTGGTCTCGGAGTAATCCATAAAAATATGTCTATTGCGCAACAAGCAGACGAAGTTCGCAAGGTAAAACGTTCTGAAAATGGTGTTATTATTGATCCATTCTTCTTGACTCCAGAACATACCATTGCTGAGGCAGACGAACTGATGGGACGTTACCGTATCAGTGGTGTTCCAGTTGTAGAGACACTTGAAAACCGTAAATTGGTTGGTATTCTAACAAACCGAGATCTTCGCTTCATTTCAGATTACAATCAACCAATCTCAAACCATATGACCAGTGAAAATCTTGTCACTGCCCCTGTTGGTACAGATCTTGCAACAGCTGAACATATTCTTCAAGAACACCGTATTGAAAAACTTCCTTTGGTTGACGAAGAAGGCCGTCTTTCTGGCTTGATTACTATTAAGGATATTGAAAAAGTTATTGAGTTTCCAAATGCTGCCAAAGATGAATTTGGTCGTCTACTAGTTGCTGGTGCGGTGGGTGTCACTTCAGATACATTTGAACGTGCAGAGGCTCTCTTTGAAGCAGGAGCTGATGCAATTGTTATTGATACTGCACATGGTCACTCTGCTGGGGTTTTACGTAAAATTGCTGAAATTCGTGCTCACTTCCCAGATCGCACTTTGATTGCTGGTAATATTGCAACTGCAGAAGGTGCGCGTGCTCTTTATGATGCGGGTGTGGATGTTGTCAAAGTCGGGATTGGACCAGGTTCTATCTGTACTACTCGTGTGATTGCAGGTGTAGGTGTCCCACAAGTGACAGCAATTTATGATGCGGCAGCAGTTGCGCGCGAATATGGAAAAACGATTATTGCTGATGGTGGAATCAAGTATTCTGGAGATATTGTAAAAGCCCTTGCTGCAGGTGGAAATGCAGTTATGCTTGGTTCAATGTTTGCTGGAACAGATGAAGCACCAGGTGAAACTGAAATTTTCCAAGGACGTAAGTTTAAGACTTACCGTGGTATGGGATCAATCGCTGCAATGAAAAAAGGTTCAAGTGATCGTTACTTCCAAGGTTCTATCAATGAAGCAAACAAACTCGTTCCAGAAGGAATTGAAGGTCGTGTTGCCTATAAAGGTGCAGCAGCTGATATTGTCTTCCAAATGATTGGTGGTATTCGCTCTGGTATGGGTTACTGTGGTGCAGCTAACCTTAAAGAATTGCACGACAAGGCTCAATTTATTGAAATGTCTGGAGCTGGCCTAAAAGAAAGCCATCCTCATGATGTACAAATCACTAATGAGGCACCAAACTACTCTATGTAAGAAGTAAAAAAGAACTCCTGAAATTCAGGAGTCCTTTTTTGTTTACAAAGGTGTCAATTTTAATTTACAGATATTTTACCGTTTTGGATGTTGAAAATGCTAAGATTTTCTGGCAAGTTTTGTAAGTGATCTAAACTTGTTGTTGTGATGAAGGTCTGGATAGATTGTGAAATAGTTTCTAGTAATTTTAATTGTCGTGTGTTGTCAAGCTCGCTCATAACATCGTCAAGCAAGAGTATTGGAGACTCGTTAGTAATGCTTTCCATTAGTTCAATCTCTGCTAGTTTGATAGAAAGCACAAGACTACGATGTTGCCCTTGACTTCCAAAACTAGCATCCATACCGTTGATATAGAAAGCAATGTCATCTCGATGAGGGCCAACACCAGTATTCTTTTTAAATAAATCTCTTGATTTACTTTTTTCTAAAGCCATTTTAAAAGAATCCATTAAGACTTCTTCATTAGTGAAGTTGACAGTTGATTGATAAGAAATTGACAACTCTTCTGATTGGTTTGAAATTTCTAAGTGTGTTTTTTGACCGAATTTCTCTAGGTCTTTGATGAATTTTATCCGATGTTTTATGACGCGACAACCATACTCTACTAACTGATCATCTAAGACCGACAGAAATGTTTCGTCAATCTTTTGACTGGATTTTAGGTAAGTGTTTCTTTGTTTGAGTATATGGTTATAGTTTGACAAGTCTGACAAGTAGATTGGTTTAATTTGTCCCAGTTCGATGTCTATAAACTTTCGACGGACAGAGGGTGCTCCTTTAATTAACTGGAGATCCTCAGGTGCGAAGAGAACTACATTCATATGTCCGATGTAGTCTGAGAGGCGAGCTTGCTTTAAGTGATTGACTTTAGTCACACGCCCTTTGGGTGTTAAATCAATTTCTAGAGGGATAGAGCCTGTTTTTTTCTGAACCAAGCCAGAAAGATGGAGTTGTTCTTCATCAAAATGAATGAGATTTTTATCTGTCCGAGTCCGATGGCTACGTGTTAAGGCCAAGAAATAGATTGCTTCTAGAATGTTGGTCTTTCCTTGTGCATTTTGACCTAAAAAGACGTTTAATTTTGGATTGAAATCAATTTTCGTCTCTTTGTAGTTTCGAAAGGTTTTTATTGTTAAATGTTGGAGCCACATGATTATCTTCCTGGAAAACGTGGAGCTTGTTTGGTTTTAGGTGATAAAGCAGTTTTTTGTTTTTCTTTCTTTACACCCTTGTTCATCTCTTTGACAAGTTTAGCAATCCGCTCTTTTTCAATCTTATCTGCTTGGTATTCTTCTTGCTCTTTTAAACTTGGTTGTGTCAAGGTGATGTCAATCTTTAAATCAGGGATGTCAATCGCATCTCCAACACGAATTTTTTTCCCACGTCTAGTTTCTAATTCACCATTAAAGTAAACTTGATGTTCCATCAAAAAGGATTTAATAGCACCACCGCTTTGTATAATTCCAAGCTCTTTTAGGAGGGCTTGGAGCGTAATAAATTCTTCAAATAATTTGTATTCCATAATTCACCTCAATCTAAGGTATTATACCATATTTCTTAGAATTAAGTGAGCGAAATCACTGGAAATGAAAACGATTTTTATTTTAAAAGCGGTAAAGAGAATAAGAAATATTTTCCTTTTCGTGATATAATAGAACTCTATATGTAAGGAGGTAAGGTATGGAGTTAGTGCCTGGAATTTCAGCACATTTTGTTCAATCCAAAAAGTTTAAAACAAATAAAATCACTGTTCGTTTTACTACTCCCTTATCTCTTGAGACAGTAACAGGACGCATGTTAAGTGCGAGTATGTTGGAGACTGCCAATAAAGCTTACCCAACTTCCCAAGCTTTTCGTAGATATTTAGCAAGTTTGTACGGAGCAGATATTTCTACGAGTGCTTATCGTAGAGGACAGGCACATATTCTTGACTTAACCTTTACCTATGTACGAGATGAGTTTTTGAGTAAAAAAAATGTCTTGACTTCTCGAATTATGGAATTGGTAGAACAGACTTTATTTGCCCCATTAGTTCTAGATGGAGCCTTTGAACCAACCTTGTTTGAAATTGAAAAAAAGCAATTATTGGCTAGCTTAGCTACTGATATGGATGATTCATTTTATTTTGCTCATAAGGAGTTAGACAGCTTGTTCTTCCATGATGAGCGTCTTCAATTGAGATACAGTGATTTACGAAATAGCATTTCAAATGAGTCTCCGGAAAGTAGCTACACTTGCTTTCAAGATGCTCTGAAAAATGATCGGATTGATTTCTTTTTCTTAGGTGATTTTAATGAAGTAGAAATTACAGAATCGCTGAAGTCATTGCCCTTTACAGCTAGAAAGAGCGATGTTGCCATCCAGTACAATCAGTCTTATTCGAATGTTTTACAAGAAGGAATGGTTCAGAGAAATGTTGGACAATCTGTTTTGGAAATGGGCTATCATTCTCCTGTAAAATATGGTGATGATCAGCATCTGCCTATGCTTGTTATGAATGGTTTGTTGGGGGAATTTGCACATTCGAAACTCTTTACAAACGTTCGTGAGAATGCTGGGATAGCCTATACGGTCTCTAGTCAGTTGGATCTGTTTAGTGGCTTGTTAAGAATGTATGCAGGTATCGATAGAGGAAATCGGAATCAAGCTAGAAAAATGATGAATCATCAGTTGATCGATTTGAAAAAGGGCAACTTTACAGATTTTGAGCTTTATCAAACCAAGGAGATGATTCGAAGATCTTTATTAATTGCTCAAGATAGTCAGCATACCTTAGTTGAAAGAATCTATTTAACTGCACTATTTGGAAAAGCGACTCTTGACATCGATCGGTTGTTGGAAAAATTAGAGAGTGTTGATAAAGAAGCTGTATGTAAAGCTGCCAACAGTTTGAAATTACAAGCGATTTACTTTATGGAAGGAGTAGAATGACAAGGGTTACTTTTGAAGAAAAATACTATCCTGCTGTAAAGGAAAGAGTGTACAAAACACAATTGTCAAATGGGTTGACAGTTTCTTTACTTCCTAAACAAGATTATAATGAGGTTTACGGAGTTGTAACGGTTCAATTTGGCTCTGTAGATGCAACTTATACAAGTTTGGAAAAAGGTTTACGTCATCATCCATCAGGAATTGCCCATTTTCTTGAACATAAATTGTTTGAACGAGAAAATTCTGAAGATATGATGGCTGCTTTTACTCGATTAGGTGCAGATAGCAACGCCTTTACAAGCTTTACCAAGACCAGCTATCTTTTTTCAACAATTGATCATTTATTAGATAATTTAGATTTACTTGATGAGTTAGTTGGAGATGCTCATTTTACAGAAGAGTCTGTTTTTAGGGAACAAGATATTATCCAGCAAGAACGAGAAATGTATCAAGATGATCCAGATTCGCGTTTGTTTTTTGCAACATTAGCCAATCTTTATCCTGAAACTTCTTTAGCGACAGATATTGTTGGGAGTGAGAAATCAATTTCTGAGATTCAAGTTTCAAATTTAAAAGAAAACTTTACAGACTTTTACAAACCTGTCAACATGTCTCTATTTTTAGTTGGAAATATTGATGTGGAGCTCATTGAGGAATACTTTTCGAAAAAGGAAAATAAGATTTTAGAGCAGTTTCCAGTTTCAAAAGAGCAACTACCTTTGCAAGCTGTAAAGCAAACAGATAGTCTTCGTATGGAAGTTTCTTTACCCAAACTTGCTGTTGCTATTAGAGGAACTGGTCAAATAACGGAAGAGGAGTCTTATCGTTACAACATTTTATTGAAATTGCTATTTACGATGATGTTTGGCTGGACCTCGGATCGTTTTCAAAGATTATACGAGACAGGGAAGTTAGATGCGTCATTGTCACTAGAGGTTGAGGTAAATAGTCGCTTTCATTTTGTGATATTGACGATGGATACCAAGGAACCTGTTTCTTTGTCGCACCAATTTCGGAAAGCGATTCGTCAGTTTAGTAGTGATGCAGATATTACTGAGGAGCATCTGGATCTTGTTAAGAGTGAGATGTTTGGAGAATTTTTCAGTAGTATGAACTCCTTGGAATTTATTGCAACTCAATACGATCCTATGGATCTCGGAGAAACAATTTTTGATTTTCCGAAAATTTTACAGGAGATTACTTTGGAAGATGTTCTTGAAGCTGGACATCGTTTGATTGATGATGGTGATCTAGTTGATTTTACAATTTTTCCAGCCTAAATAAGGCAAGAACACTAGAAAGAAGGAATGGTAAGTATGAGAAAAAAAACAATTGGCGAGGTTCTGCGTTTAGCTAGAATTAACCAGGGATTGAGTATAGAAGAATTGCAGGAAAAAACTGAAATTCAGTTGAATTTTCTAGAAGCAATGGAGGCGGATGATTTCGATCAACTTCCTAGTACCTTTTACGCTCGTTCTTTTTTAAGAAAATATGCTTGGGCAGTAGAATTAGATGAAAGAATTGTCTTGGATGCCTATGATTCAGGTAGTATGATCACCTATGAAGAGGTCGATGTTGATGAAGAAGACCTGTCTGGTCGTAGACGATCAAATAAGAAAAAAACGTCTTTTCTCCCTTTATTTTATTTTGTGCTATTTGCTTTATCAATTTTAATTTTTGTGACTTACTATGTTTGGAACTACATCCAAACTCAGCCAAGTCCTTCTTCAGCTAACTATAGTGTTGTGAACTCAACTAGTTCAACAACCTCATCTAGTTCATCTTCTAGTAGTCAGGTATCAAGCTCATCTTCTACTGCGGAACCAACTATTACCGTTTCAGGTGAAGGGAACCGCATTGAAGCTCGCTATAAAACGAGTAAGGAAACAGTTTCGGTTCAGCTAACAGTTTCAGATGCAACTAGCTGGGTAAGTGTTTCAGGAAGTGACCTTGAAGGTGGTGTGACCTTGTCATCAGACAATAAAAACGCAAAAACAACAGTTTCGACGAAAGAACCTGTGACGATTACTTTGGGTGTAGTGAAGGGAGTTACTTTAACTGTGGACAATCAAACAATCGATACCTCGAAGCTGACAACTCAGACTGGAACTGTAACACTGACATTCACTACAGATTAAGGAAAAACCAATGAAAAAAGAACAAATCCCTAATGTATTAACAATTGGTAGAATTCTCTTTATACCTCTCTTTATTCTTATTTTGACTTTGGACCAGTCACAAGGCAGTCACCTGCTGGCAGCGATTATCTTTGCAGTTGCTAGTGTAACAGATTATCTCGATGGGTATCTTGCTCGAAAATGGAATGTGGTTAGCAACTTTGGAAAGTTTGCAGATCCAATGGCGGATAAGTTGTTGGTTATGTCAGCTTTTATCATGTTGATTGAGTTGGGTATGGCTCCAGCTTGGGTTGTTGCTATTATCATCTGTCGTGAACTCGCTGTGACAGGCCTTCGTCTGTTGCTCGTTGAGACGGGTGGAACAGTTCTGGCGGCAGCGATGCCTGGGAAAATCAAGACCTTTAGTCAAATGTTTGCCATTATCTTTTTGCTCTTACATTGGAATTTAATTGGGCAACTGTTGCTTTATACCGCTTTGTTTTTCACTATCTACTCTGGTTATGATTATTTCAAGGGTAGCGCTCATGTATTCAAAGGGACATTTGGTTCGAAATGAAATCGATTATTGAAGTAAAAGATCTGTCTTTTCGATACAAAGAAGATCAAGAGTATTATGATGTTAACAGCGTTACGTTTCACGTGAAACGTGGGGAGTGGCTCTCAATCGTAGGTCATAATGGGAGTGGGAAGTCAACAACTATTCGTTTGATTGATGGCTTGCTTGAAGCGGAATCTGGAGAAATCTGGATAGATGGCCAATTGCTGTCTCCTGAGAATGTTTGGGACTTGCGTCGTCAAATTGGTATGGTTTTTCAAAATCCAGACAATCAATTTGTAGGTGCAACTGTTGAAGATGATGTTGCCTTTGGCCTAGAAAATCAGGGACTTCCTCGTGAAGAAATGAAGAAGAGAGTGGCTGAATCTTTGGAGTTAGTAGGTATGCTAGACTTTAAGAAGAGAGAACCAGCCCGCTTATCTGGTGGACAAAAACAACGGGTGGCTATTGCAGGAGTTGTTGCCCTGAGACCGGCTATTTTGATTCTGGACGAGGCTACAAGTATGTTGGATCCCGAGGGGCGCAGAGAACTGATTCAGACAGTTCAAGAGATTCGAAAAGACTATCAGATGACAGTTGTCTCCATTACGCATGACTTGGAAGAAGTTGCGATGAGTGACCGTGTCTTGGTCATGAAAAAAGGCCAAGTGGAGTCAACCAGTAGCCCAAGAGAACTTTTTTCTCGGGATGACCTTGACCAGATAGGCTTAGATGATCCCTTTACTAATCAATTGAGAGAATCTTTGAGAGAGACAGGCTATCAGTTGCCGGATGGCTATTTGACAGAAGGAGAGCTAGAGGACAAGTTATGGGAATTACTCTAGAAAATGTGAGCTTTACCTATCAAGAGGGGACTCCCCTATCTTCATCAGCCTTGACTGATGTTTCCTTGACGATTGAGGACGGCTCCTATACAGCTTTGATAGGACATACAGGTAGTGGGAAATCGACGATCTTACAGCTTTTAAATGGCCTATTGCTTCCAAGTAAGGGTTCTGTTCGAGTTTTCGATACCGTCATTACTCCTACATCAACAAATAAAGAAATTCGACAGATTCGAAAGCAAGTCGGTCTAGTGTTTCAATTTGCTGAAAATCAGATTTTCGAAGAAACTGTTTTGAAAGATGTTGCGTTTGGACCACAAAATTTTGGAGTTTCTGAGGAAGAAGCCAAGAAAATTGCGCGTGAAAAGTTAGCCTTGGTAGGCATCGATGAGTCACTCTTTGAGCGCAGTCCTTTTGAACTTTCGGGTGGTCAGATGAGACGTGTGGCCATTGCAGGGATACTAGCCATGGAGCCTACTGTCTTGGTTTTGGATGAGCCAACAGCAGGGCTAGATCCTCTGGGCAGAAAAGAATTGATGACCTTGTTTAAAGAACTCCACCTTTCTGGAATGACAATCGTCCTGGTAACGCATTTGATGGATGATGTAGCTACGTATGCTGATCAGGTCTATGTTATGGAAAAGGGGTGTTTAGTCAAAAGTGGCAAACCGAGTGATGTTTTCCAAGATGTAGCCTCTATGGAAAAGGTGCAGTTAGGTGTGCCTAAAATCACAGCCTTTTGTAAACGTTTGGCAGATAGAGGTGTAGCTTTTAAAAAACTGCCAATCAAGATAGAGGAGTTTAAGGAGTCGCTAAATGGATAGTATGATTTTAGGGCGTTATATACCAGGAGATTCCATCATTCATCGCTTGGATCCCCGTAGTAAATTGCTCGCTATGATCCTGTTGATTTTGATTGTATTTTGGGCCAATAATCCCCTCGCCAATCTCATTCTTTTTGTAGCAACAGGTATATTTATCGCTTTGTCGGGTGTTTCCCTCTCATTTTTTGTTCAGGGATTAAAATCCATGTTTTTCTTGATTGCTTTTACGACTCTATTTCAACTCTTTTTCATTTCAAGCGGAAATGTCTTATTTGAGTTTTCTTTTATAAAAATAACGGATTATGCTTTGCAACAAGCTGGGATTATTTTCTGTCGTTTTGTGTTGATTATTTTCTTTTCAACTTTGCTAACGTTAACGACCATGCCTTTGAGTCTGGCAGCTGCAGTTGAAGCTCTTTTAGCGCCTCTGAAACGCGTGAAAGTTCCCGTTCATGAAATTGGTCTCATGTTATCAATGAGTTTGCGTTTTGTTCCAACCTTGATGGATGACACGACGAGAATTATGAATGCTCAGAAGGCTCGTGGAGTTGACTTTGGCGAAGGTAGTATCGTTCAAAAAGTAAAGGCTATGATTCCGATTTTAATTCCTCTTTTTGCGACGAGCTTAAAGCGTGCAGATTCATTGGCAATAGCCATGGAAGCGCGTGGTTATCAGGGAGGAAAGGGTAGAAGCCAGTATAGACAGTTGAGATGGTGTCAAAAGGATACACTGGCGATTCTTGTGATTCTGGTGCTGGGATGTCTCTTATTTTTCTTAAAATCTTAGTGGATTTGTAAGATTTATAAAAAAATCACAGTAGTAGATCTTTAGTAAAAAGGTAGGAATATGAACCGTTTTAAAAAATCAAAATATCTAATCATCGTTTTTGTCACAGTTCTGGCAGTTTCTGTACTATTAGTGACAACCTATTCAAGTGCTATTGTGACAAAACTAGGAGATGGCATTTCCTTAGTAGATAGAATTGTTCAAAAACCCTTTCAGTGGTTTGATGCTTTCAAATCGGATTTGGGACATTTGACGCAGACTTACAATGAAAACGAAAGTCTAAAAAAACAACTCTATCAACTAGAGGTGGAGTCTAATCAATCAGAACGTTTAAAAACAGAAAATGAACAACTACGTCAGCTTCTAGAGATGAAGTCAAAATTACAGGCTACAAAAACCCTAGCAGCAGATGTGATTATGCGAGCTCCAGTATCTTGGAAGCAAGAGTTGACAATTGATGTGGGAAGTTCAAAAGGAGTTTCTGAAAACATGTTGGCCATTGCAAACGGTGGCTTGATTGGTAGTGTTTCAAAAGTAGAGGAGCATTCAACAACGGTCAACTTATTGACAAATACTGAAAATTCCGACAAAATTTCCGTTAAAATCCTGCATGGTTCTACTGAAATTTATGGAATCATCGTTGGTTATGACAAGGAAACCGAACTGCTTAAAATTAGTCAATTAAATAGTAATAGCGACATTAGCGCGGGAGACAAGGTGACGACAGGGGGGCTCGGAAACTTTAATGTTAAGGATATTCCTGTTGGCGAGGTTGTTGCCACAACACACAGCAGTGATTATCTAACACGAGAGGTAACAGTAAAGTTGAGTGCTGATACCAAAGATCTTCATGTGGTAGAGTTAGTGGGGAATTCGTAATGAGACTGTTTAAACAAGTTGGTATTTTCTTTTTACTCCCTGTTGTCGTTCTAGTTGATGCTCATATTGGTCAATTGGTGGGGTCCTTCTTCCCCCACTTTCATTTAGCCAGTCATTTTCTATTCTTGTTTCTCTTATTTGAGACAATCGAGGTGTCAGAGTATCTCTATCTAGCCTATTGTTGTATAGTGGGTTTGGTTTACGATATTTATTTTTTCCACTTGATTGGAATTGCCACGCTTTTGTTTATCGTGATTGGTGCTTCGCTCCACAAGTTTAACAGTGTGATTCTGACAAATCGTTGGACAAGGATGCTGACTATTATTGTAATCAGTTTTCTGTTTGATATGGGGAGTTATCTTCTGGCTTTAGCTGTAGGATTGACGGTAGATTCTATGCCAGTCTTCATTGTCTATAGTCTTGTCCCATCAATGATTCTGAACTTCTTATGGATGGTGATTTTCCAATACATTTTTGAAAAATATTATCTATGAGAAAGAAATATAAATGTAACAAAGGCGTAATATTTATTATGTCTTTTTTTTGGTATACTAGTAATGTCTTAAATAGAAGGAGTATCTACATAATATGAAGAAAAAAATCTTAGCGTCACTTTTGTTAAGTACAGTATTGGTTTCACAAACGGCGGTATTAACAACTGTTCATGCTGAAACAACTGATGAAAAAATTGCTGCTCAAGATAGTAAAATTAGTGACTTGTCAGCTAAACAAAAAGAAGCTCAAAAAGAAGTAGATGAAATCCAAACGCAAGTTACAGCTATTCAAACACAACAAGCAAGCTTGCAAGCTGAAAATGAAACACTTCAAGCTGAGTCTAAGAAACTTGAAGGAGAAATTACAGAGCTTTCTAAGAACATTGTTGCTCGTAATGACTCATTGGAAAAACAAGCACGTAGCGCACAAACAAATGGTGCTGCAACTAGCTACATCAACACAATTGTAAACTCAAAATCAATTACTGAAGCTATTTCACGTGTTGCAGCTATGAGCGAGATTGTATCAGCTAACAATAAAATGTTGGAACAACAAAAGGCTGATAAAAAATCAATTTCTGAAAAACAAGTTGCGAATAACGAAGCTATCAATACCGTAATTGCCAACCAACAAACTCTTGCTGACGATGCACAAACATTGACAACAAAGCAAGCTGAGTTGAAAGTTGCTGAGTTGAACCTTGCTGCTGAGAAAGCAACTGCAGAAGGCGAAAAAGCTACTTTGCTAGAACAAAAAGCAACTGCAGAAGCAGAAGCGAAAGCAGCAGCTGAGGCAGAGGCAGCTTATAAAGCACGTCAAACAAGCCAACAACAATCAGTTGTTGCTTCTGGAAATACAACACTTTCAGATCAAGTGCAAGCAGCTTCAAGCTCTTCATCAGATGATGATTCAAGCTACACTCCAGCACCTGCTCCAACTGTAACTAGAACTCGTCCAACATATAGCTCAAATGCTTCAAGTTATCCTGTAGGTCAATGTACATGGGGTGCTAAGACCTTGGCTCCATGGGCCGGTGATTATTGGGGTAATGGTGGTCAGTGGGCAGCTAGTGCAGCGGCTGCAGGTTTCCGTACAGGTTCTACACCACAAGTTGGCGCAATTGCTTCATGGGATGATGGAGGATACGGTCACGTAGCAGTTGTTACAGCAGTTGAATCATCAACTCGTATTCAAGTTTCTGAGTGTAACTATGATGGCAGTGGAACTCAACCAATCGGAAATTATCGTGGATGGTTTAATCCGACAGCATCAAGAGGTACTGTAAGATACATTTATCCAAACTAATATACTGATTATTACTAAATTTAGGGTGAGATTTTATTAATCTCACTCTTTGTATAGTGCTGAAAAATAAATTGCATTATATAATTACTTGAACTTCTATGCTATTCTTATAATTGTTTGGTTAAAGTAAAATGAAACGTAGGGATTTAGTACGAGTGTAGCATGTTAATAAAGAATGTTTTCTAAGGAAGTCGGTGTTGGAGTTATGTTTACGTATAAAATAAATGTTGATGTTAAAGAGTGGGATTTATTTTTAGAAAATCATCCTCAAGGAAATTTATTGCAGAGTAGTGATTGGTACAAGATAAAGGATACTTGGGGGAATGAGAGAGTTGGCTTTTATAAAGACAATCAATTAGTTGGAGTAGCAAATATCTTAATTCAGCCGCTACCATTAGGACTTTCTATGTTCTACATTCCACGAGGTCCAGTAATTGATTATGAAGATAAAGAACTTCTGAAATTTGTTCTTTTAACGTTGAGAAAACTTGCTAAAAAAAGCCATGCAATAATGGTTAAATTTGACCCAAGTCTATTTATCAGTAGAGGTCTTATTGGCCAAGAAACTGTCCAAAATTCTATGACTTTAGAAATTGTTGAAGAACTGAAAAAAAATAAAGTTCATTGGACAGGCTTAACAAAGGATATGGCAGAAAATATACAACCACGTTTTCAAGCTAATATTCATAAAGAAAATTTTTCACTTGATCAACTTTCTAAGTCTACTAGACAGGCCATCCGAACTGCAAGAAATAAAGGATTGGAAGTAAAATTTGGTGGACTCGATTTATTAGATGAATTTTCATTTTTAATGAAGAAAACAGAGTCTCGTAAGAACATTAGTTTACGAGACAAAGATTACTATCAAAAGTTACTGACTACTTATCCTAGCCACTCCTTTATCACACTGAGCTATTTAGATCTACCTAATAGATTGAAAGAAGTTGAGAAGCAATTCGAAAAGAATCTAAAAACAGCGCAGAAGTTTACAGATAAAACGAAAGAAGGTAAAGTAAAAGATAATCAGCAAGAGAGAAATCGATTAGAAGAAGAAATTTCTTTTCTTAAGAGCTATATTGATAGAGGAGATAGTGTTGTCCCATTGTCTGGTACTTTAACTATCGAATTTGGGAAAACTTCTGAAAACTTATATGCTGGAATGAATGAAGAATTTAGACACTATCAACCTGCTATTCCTACATGGTTTGAGACAGCTCAACATTCTTTTGAACGAGGGGCTGAGACTCATAATATGGGTGGAATTGAAAACAACTTAGAGGGTGGGTTAATTAACTTTAAATCCAAGTTTAATCCTACTATCGAAGAATTTGCTGGTGAGTTTAATTATCCAACTAGTTCATTATATTTCTTGTTTAATCTAGCTTATAAAATTCGTAAGAAACTTCGAAGTAGATAGGATAAACTAATTATTTTGCCACTACATTAAATTTAAAAAAATTAGTTATCAGAACATCTCAGCAGTATATGTTGAGATGTTTTAAATTTAGAGCTTTCAACTAGTAATTTAATAAGAAAAAATAACAAAATCACTTGAAATAAAGCTCCAATTATGATAGAATGAAACTTATCGTGTAAACGATAATACTCATTTTTGATGAATTGTGAAACTGTTGCCCTCGGGTCGTTTTGCAAGTTGAAATCAAGGAGAGGAAAAAACAAAAAGGAGAAATACTCATGGCAGTAATTTCAATGAAACAACTTCTTGAGGCTGGTGTACACTTTGGTCACCAAACTCGTCGCTGGAACCCTAAGATGGCTAAGTACATCTTCACTGAGCGTAACGGAATCCACGTTATCGACTTGCAACAAACTGTAAAATACGCTGACCAAGCTTACGACTTTATGCGTGATGCAGCAGCTAACGATGCAGTTGTATTGTTTGTTGGTACTAAGAAACAAGCTGCTGACGCTGTTAAAGAAGAAGCAGAGCGTTCAGGTCAATACTACATCAACCACCGTTGGTTGGGTGGAACTCTTACTAACTGGGGAACTATCCAAAAACGTATTGCTCGTTTGAAAGAAATCAAACGTATGGAAGAAGAAGGAATCTTTGACGTTCTTCCTAAGAAAGAAGTTGCACTTCTTAACAAACAACGTGCACGTCTTGAAAAATTCTTGGGTGGTATCGAAGACATGCCTCGTATCCCAGATGTAATGTACGTAGTTGACCCACATAAAGAGCAAATCGCTGTTAAAGAAGCTAAAAAATTGGGAATCCCAGTTGTAGCCATGGTTGACACAAACACTGATCCAGACGATATCGATGTAATCATCCCAGCTAACGATGACGCTATCCGTGCGGTTAAATTGATTACAGCTAAATTGGCTGACGCTATCATCGAAGGACGTCAAGGTGAAGATGCAGCAGCAGTTGAAGCAGAATTTGCAGCTTCAGAAGCTCAAGCAGACTCAATCGAAGAAATCGTTGAAGTTGTAGAAGGCGACAACGCTTAATTCATATAAATAGTAATTACCTAGGAGGGCGGGGCGTAGCCCAGCTCTCCTATTTTTTAAAAAATATAGGAGAATCAAAATGGCAGAAATTACAGCTAAACTTGTAAAAGAGTTGCGTGAAAAATCTGGTGCCGGTGTTATGGACGCTAAAAAAGCGCTTGTAGAAACAGACGGTGACATCGAAAAAGCGATTGAATTGCTTCGTGAAAAAGGTATGGCGAAAGCAGCTAAGAAAGCTGACCGCGTTGCTGCAGAAGGTTTGACTGGTGTTTATGTTAACGGTAACGTTGCAGCAGTAGTTGAAGTAAACGCTGAAACTGACTTCGTTGCGAAAAACGCTCAATTCGTTGACTTGGTAAACGCAACAGCTAAAGTAATTGCTGAAGGAAAACCAGCGAACAACGAAGAAGCTCTTGCTTTGACAATGCCTTCAGGTGAAACTCTTGAAGCTGCATATGTATCTGCAACAGCTACAATCGGTGAAAAAATCTCATTCCGTCGTTTTGCTTTGCTTGAAAAAACAGATGCACAACACTTTGGAGCATACCAACACAATGGTGGTCGTATCGGTGTTATCTCTGTTATTGAAGGTGGAGACGAAGCGCTTGCTAAACAAATCTCAATGCACATTGCTGCGATGAAACCAACAGTTCTTTCTTACAAAGAATTGGATGAGCAATTCGTTAAAGATGAGTTAGCACAATTGAACCACGTAATCGACCAAGATAACGAAAGTCGTGCAATGGTTGGTAAACCAGCTCTTCCACACTTGAAGTATGGATCAAAAGCACAATTGTCTGATGAAGTGATTGCTCAAGCTGAAGCTGACATCAAAGCAGAGTTGGCTGCAGAAGGCAAACCAGAAAAAATCTGGGACAAAATCATTCCAGGTAAAATGGATCGCTTCATGCTTGACAACACTAAGGTTGACCAAGCATACACACTTCTTGCACAAGTCTACATCATGGACGACAGCAAGACAGTTGAAGCATACCTTGAATCAGTTAACGCTTCAGTAGTTGAGTTCGCTCGCTTTGAAGTTGGTGAAGGAATTGAGAAAGCTGCGAACGACTTCGAAGCAGAAGTTGCAGCTACAATGGCAGCAGCCTTAAATAACTAATAATGAAAAGGAAGCAATTTGCTTCCTTTTTTTATTTTAGAGTGAGTAAACAAAAAGCCCTTTAAAAGGGCTCAGTGCATTTAGGAGACTACACTTCAAATTCATAGAGTGCTGTAGACAGATAACGTTCGCCGTTATCTGGTGCTAAAGCAAGGACTTTCTTACCTGCACCTAATTTCTTAGCAACTTCAATTGCACCGTAAATCGCTGCAGCTGAAGAAATCCCAACAAGGAAGCCTTCTTTTCCGCCAATCTCACGACCAAGTGCAAGAGCATCATCTGATGTTACACGGACGATACCATCATAGGCCTTTGTATCAAGTGTTTCAGGAATAAATCCAGCTGAGATGCCTTGAATTTTGTGGGGTCCTGGTTTTTCACCAGACAAGATAGCTGACTCGTCTGCCTCAACTGCATAAACTTGAATGTTTGAATTTGCAGCTTTAAGTGCATGAGAAACGCCCGAAATTGTTCCACCAGTACCAACACCACCCACAAAGGCATCTAGTCCATCAGAACCGAAAGCAGCTAGTATTTCAGCTCCTGTTGTTCTTTCGTGTACTTCAGGATTAGCTGGATTGTTAAATTGTAGAGGAAGGAAACCACCGCGCTCAGCTGCGATTTCTTGGGCTTTGGCAATCGCACCTTTCATACCTTCGCTACCAGGCGTAAGGACGAGTTCAGCGCCATAGGCTTGGATAATCTTACGTCGTTCCACACTCATCGTTTCTGGCATGACGATAACAACTTTATATCCTTTAGCGGCACCAACCCATGAAAGACCGATTCCAGTATTTCCACTTGTTGCTTCAACAATAGTAGCACCGGGTTTTAGAATGCCATCCTGCTCAGCTTTTTCAATCATGCTAAGGGCAATACGGTCTTTTACTGAAGATCCAGGGTTAAAAGCTTCTAGTTTAACATAGACATCTGCAGCACCCTCAGGAACAATATTGTTGAGTTTAACAATTGGTGTTTGTCCGATTAGTTCAGTAATATTATTGTAAATAGTCATAGATATACCTCTTTGTATAAGATGATACTAGTATAACGTGCTCTAGGCTATTTGTAAAATATAGAAATCCTATCGAAGCGATAGGATTTTTTTATATCAAAGGTCTAAGCCATTAATTTTCAATCGATTGTGATAAGCCAATTCTAATAAATAGGTGTAAAGCGGAAGGATGTCCGTTTTTTTAGGGAATTCAAATTTATGCAAACTCAGGTGCTCATTATGTGCTTTTAGAAAGACATTCTCTAAATAAGTGATCGTAATCTCACTATCGTCTATACCTGCTCCTGCAGTTTCCATTTCAACGTTGACAATGTTCATCAAAAAGAGTGACTTAACAGACATCTTGCGACCAGTAGCGCCTTGCTTATCTGTAAAGATGATACGAATATTTGTAAAGATGATTGCGTCACGAATGAGCTTATATCCACTTTGGATTTCTTCATTCTCTAGTAGGTATTGACCATATTCTTTGATAAGAGTTTCTTTGTTTTGCTCGCTGAAGTTACCAGCAAGTCCTTGAATAAATTTTCCAAACGCCATGTATTTCTCCTTTATTTACACTAAGTTTACAGGAACTTCAACTTCTCGTAAACCTTGATCTGTTAAAGTAACCTTTCCATTAAAAAACTCTACAAGAGCAGACTTAATATTTTCTTTCTCTTCCTTATCAACATAAATTATGGTATCGATTTGATCTGTAAAGTTTGTCTCGATTTCCGTGAGTTTATGTTCTCTAAGAAAATTGCTATATTCTTGATACTGAGCGTAAGACATCTGAATGGCTATGCCAGCTTGCTCTTTGATTTCAATAATGCCTATTTCTTTGACAGCCAAGGCTACACTTCCTGCGTAAGCGCGAATCAAACCGCCAGCGCCTAACTTAATTCCACCAAAGTAACGAGTAACTACTACGCAGACATTCGTAAGATTATGATTTTCTAAGACGCCAAGCATAGGGACTCCAGCAGTACCACTAGGCTCACCATCATCATTCGTACGCTTGATTTCACTGCGTTCCCCTACAATAAAAGCAGAGCAGTTATGGGTGGCTTTGTAGTGTTCTTTTTTGATAGCAGTGATAAAGTCACGAGCTTCTTCTTCACTATAGACACGCTTTACGTGACAGATAAAGCGTGATTTTTTGATTTCTTCTTGGACTTGCCCGTCCTCTTTAATTGTTCTAAATTCCATGATTTAATTGTACTAAAAAATTTCCTAAAGCGCTATATTTTTACGAATAAAGAAGTATGAAAGTAAATCCAAACTATCTCGGTCGCTTGTTTACTGAGAAAGAATTAACGAAAGAAGAACGTCAGATGGCTGAGAAACTGCCGGCAATGAGAAAAGAGAAAGGGAAACTGTTTTGTCAACGTTGTAATAGTAGTATTCTAGAAGAATGGCATTTACCTATAGGTGCTTACTATTGTAGGGAGTGTTTATTGATGAAGAGGGTCAGGAGTGATCAAGCTTTATACTATTTTCCGCAGGAGGATTTTCCTAAGCAAGACGTCCTCAAATGGCGTGGTCAGTTAACACCTTTTCAAGAAAAAGTGTCAGAGGGACTTCTTCAAGCGGTAGACAAGCAAGAGCCAACCTTGGTTCACGCTGTAACAGGAGCGGGAAAGACAGAGATGATTTATCAAGTTGTGGCTAAAGTGATTGATGAAGGTGGTGCAGTGTGTTTAGCCAGCCCTCGAATTGATGTGTGTTTGGAGCTGTATAAACGACTGCAGAATGACTTTGCTTGTGAGATAGCACTACTTCATGGTGAGTCAGAACCTTATTTTCGAACACCACTAGTTGTTGCAACGACTCATCAGCTGTTAAAATTTTATCATGCTTTTGACTTGCTGATAGTGGATGAAGTAGATGCCTTTCCTTATGTTGACAACTCTGTTCTTTACTATGCTGTAAACCAATGTGTAAAGGAGGAGGGGCTAAAGATATTTCTTACAGCGACCTCTACAGATGAGTTAGATAAGAAGGTTCGCACTGGAGAATTAAAACGATTGAGCTTGCCAAGACGATTTCATGGAAATCCATTGATTATTCCAAAGCTAGTTTGGTTATCAGATTTTAATCGCTATATAGAAAAGAGTCAGTTGTCTCCAAAGTTAAAGTCCTACATTAAGAAGCAGAGAAGAACAAGTTATCCGTTGTTAATCTTTGCATCTGAGATTAAGAAAGGCGAGAAACTAAAAGAACTCTTGCAGGAACAGTTTCCAAATGAAAACATCGGCTTTGTGTCCTCTATCACAGAAAATCGATTAGAGCAGGTACAAGCTTTTCGAGATGGAGAGTTGACAATCCTTATTAGTACAACAATTTTGGAGCGTGGGGTCACCTTTCCTTGTGTGGATGTTTTTGTTGTAGAAGCTAATCATCGTCTCTTTACCAAGTCTAGCTTGATTCAGATTGGAGGGCGAGTTGGGCGCAGTATGGATAGACCGACTGGTGAACTGCTCTTCTTTCATGATGGATTAAATGTTTCCATTAAAAAAGCAATCAAGGAAATTAAGCAGATGAACAAGGAGGCAGGTTTATGAACTGTTTATTATGTGGACAGACAATAAAGAGTGACTTGATATTTTGTCACCTTTTGCTGTTTAAGAATGAGAACAACTATCTTTGTTCAGATTGTGAGTCTACTTTTGAGAAAATTGGTGAGGACTATTGCCCGAACTGTATGAAAACAGGCCTGTCAACTATGTGTCAAGATTGTAAATTTTGGTGTAAAGAAAAGATTCGAGTCGATCATAATGCAATCTTCACCTATAATCAAGCTATGAAAGACTTCTTTAGTCGATATAAGTTTGATGGGGATTTTCTACTTAGAAAGGTTTTTGCTCCTGTTCTAGCTAATGAATTGAAAAAGTATGGAGACTATCAATTTGTTGTCATTCCCCTAAGTCCTGAAAGATTGCTTGAGAGGGGATTTAACCAGGTTGAAGGTTTGGTTGAGGCAGCAGGGTTTTCTTTTCAAGATTTACTAGGGAAAAGAGAAGAGACGGCTAGTTCTTCTAAAAATCGCTCGGAACGATTAGCTACCGAAATTCCATTTTTTATAAAAACTGAAGCCCCTCTTCCTAAGAAAATTTTGGTTGTTGATGACATCTATACAACAGGTGCGACTGTCAATCGTGTGAAGCGTCTTTTTGAAGAAGCAGGAGCTTTGGATGTTAAAACTTTTTCCCTTGTAAGATGAGGAAAAAATTTGCAAAATGAAAATGAAAGCGCTATAATATAGTTAGAAAAACAAAAATGTTTAGAAAGAAGGTACTTATATGATTAAATATAGTATCCGTGGTGAAAACCTAGAAGTAACAGAAGCGATTCGTGATTATGTAGTTTCTAAACTCGAAAAGATCGAAAAGTATTTTCAACCTGAGCAAGAGTTGGATGCACGTGTGAATTTGAAAGTTTACCGTGAAAAAACAGCAAAAGTTGAAGTAACGATTCCACTTGGATCTATTACTCTCCGTGCAGAAGATATTTCTCAAGATATGTATGGATCTATCGATCTTGTAACTGATAAAATTGAACGTCAGATTCGTAAAAATAAAACAAAAATCGAACGTAAAAATAAAAATAAAGTTGCGACAAGCCAACTCTTTACAGATGCCCTAGTTGAAGAGGCAAATGTTGTGCAACCAAAAGTAGTTCGTTCAAAACAAATTGATTTAAAACCAATGGATTTAGAAGAAGCGCTTCTTCAAATGGATTTGTTGGGACATGATTTCTTTATCTATGTAGACGTAGAAGATCAAACAACAAATGTTTTGTATCGTCGTGAAGATGGTGAAGTTGGTTTGCTCGAAGTAAAAGAATCATAAAATTGAAATAACTAATAAGAGTGGTTTACTGATTTGTAAACCACTTTTTCTTGTGCCTAAGGTAAGTAGAAAAACGAGGAAATCCTTGATAAAACAGTCAGAACCGACTCCTATAATCTGAACTTATAGGGGTGTTTATATTTATTAAGTAGACAAAATAATACCCTAAGGGATAGAATGGGGTTGTCAACAAATAGCGAATACAAAAATGTAAGCGCTCTTATAACAAATAAAGGAGTCATGACTATGGCAACAAAAGAAGAAATTTTACGCGAACTATATCCTGAGGACCTTTTTCACTATGCGGATGGTCTAACTTTGGGAGAAGCAGAGGTTTTACAAGAAACTCGCCGTTTGATTGAGAAACATCTCCGTCCGGTTATTAATGAATACTGGGAAAAACCTGATTTTCCTTTTGAAGAATTCTATGCTGTGGCTAAGGGCGCTCAAATTATGAACAATCCAAAATTGTTTGAGGGACGTGAAGGTAGCTGGAAACCATCTGAACTTTATATTGCTTTCTTGTATCTTGAACTTGCCCGCTTCGATGCTTCTATGGCAACATTCTACACTGTTCATGGCGGACTTTGCTACAACACAATTCTCTTGGGTGGTGATGAGCGTCAACAAAAAGAATTTCTTCCAAAACTAGCTGCATTTGATTGGCAAGGTTGCTTCGCTTTAACTGAACCTCTTTCAGGTTCTGATATTGCTGGAGGACTTGCAACTACTGCAGAACGTGTTGGAGACAAGTGGATTCTAAATGGTGAAAAACGCTGGATTGGTGGTTCAGATACTGCGGATGTCGTTCCTGTATTTGCTCGTGATGTTGCGGATGGCAAGGTGAAATGCTTTATCGTTCGTAAGGGAGCTCCTGGATATCATGCAGAACCAATCCCACATAAGATTGCTCTTCGTTGTGTCCGCAATGGCCATATTACTATGAAGAATGTAGAGGTTCCAGACTCAGACCGTTTGGTAAATATCAATGGTTTTGGTGATGTAGCCCGCATCTTGACCTTCACTCGTGCGGACGTTGCTCACATTGCTATGGGAGTGACTTGTGGATCTTATGTAGCAGCTCTTAAATATGCTAAAGATCGTGAACAGTTCAAACGTCCAATTGCCAAATTCCAAATTGTTCAAGAAAAATTGGCTCGTATGCAAGCAAATGCTGTAGCAGTTATTGCTTATTCAACTCGTATTGCTGAGATGCAAGAGAAAGGTAATGAATTGATGCTTAACTCTGCCCTTGCTAAGATGCACAATTCCTTGGTGATGCGCGAAACAGTTGCCCTTGCTCGTGAAACTTGCGGAGGTAATGGTATTACACTTGAGACAGATGTTGCTCGTTTCTTTGCAGATGCTGAATCAATCTATACCTATGAAGGTTCACACGAAGTGAATGCCTTGATTGTTGGTCGTGAGATTACTGGACTAGGTGCCTTTGTTTAATGTGAGAAGGGCGATTGAAGGATTTCTGTTCAATCGTCCTTGCTTCATGCACTGGATTTTTGTAAAATAAGAAGGAGAAAATAATGATATCTAAGGTGATGATTATTGGTTCTGGTCAAATGGGAAGCGGAATTGCTCAAGTATTTGCTCAGGCTGGTTTTACAGTTTACTTAAACGATATTAAAGAAGAATTTGTTCAAAGAGGCTTGAATAATATCACAAAACAATTGGAACGTTCAGTTGAAAAAGGACGGATGTCTGCGGATGAGAAGGATCAGGTATTGGCCAATTTGCTTCCATCTGTTTCATATGAAGATGCGAAACAAGTCCAATTGGTGATTGAAGCTGCAACTGAGAATCGTGAGATTAAGTTGAATATTTTCAAACAATTGGATGAATTGACAGATCCTAAAACTATCTTAGCATCAAACACATCCTCTTTGTCAATCACGGATATAGCTGCTGCTACTAAACATCAGGAGCGCGTAATTGGAATGCACTTCTTTAATCCTGCCCCAATCATGAAACTTGTAGAGGTTATTAAGGCCTTGCAGACTTCAGAAGAAGTGGTTCAGGCGGTTCGTGAATTGACAGTGAAAATTGGTAAAACACCAGTTGATGTTAAAGATTCTTATGGTTTTGTTGTGAACAGAATTTTGATTCCTATGATCAATGAAGCCATTTACATTCTAGGTGAAGGAGTGGCTAGTGCCGAGGAAATCGATGAAGCGATGAAACTTGGTGCAAATCATCCTATTGGACCTTTGGCTCTTGCAGACTTGATCGGATTGGATGTTTGTTTGGCTATTATGGGCGTCCTAAACCAAGGGTTTGGTGATCAAAAATACCGTCCTGCCCCTCTTCTTAAGAAAATGGTCGAAGCAGGAAAATTGGGACGGAAGACAAAAGAAGGCTTCTTTACTTACTAGACACTGATGGAGGTAGTCATGAAAGACGTAGTTATTGTTTCGGCAGTGCGAACTCCTTTAGGTTCCTTTGGTGGGAGCTTGAAGAATGTTTCTGCTGTTGATTTGGGATCTTTGGTAATTAAGAGTGCTTTGGAAAAAGCGAATATTAAACCAGAGCAGGTAGATGAAGTGATTATGGGGAATGTCCTAGGCGCAGGTTTAGGCCAAAACGTGGCTCGCCAAATGAGTATTCATGCTGGGCTTCCTGAATTTACACCAGCCTTTACCATTAATAAGGTTTGTGGTTCCGGTTTGAAGGCAGTGCAGTTAGCTGCTCAAGCGATTCAGTGCGGAGATGCAGATATTGTCGTGGCTGGTGGTGCAGAAAACATGAGCCAGGCTCCATATGTTTTGCCAAACTTCCGTTGGGGTGGCCGTATGGGAGATTCGAAAGTGGTAGATACCATGATTAAGGACGGTTTGTCTGATGCCTTTAACGAATACCATATGGGGATTACAGCTGAGAATGTGGCCGCAGAATATGGTATTAGCCGGGATGATCAAGATGCGCTTGCTTTGGAATCACAAAAACGAGCAGTGGCGGCTATAGAATCTGGACGCTTTAAGGAAGAGATTGTTCCGGTGGTCATTCCTCAACGTAAAGGCGATCCTATCGTCTTTGATACAGATGAATTTCCTAGAAAAGATGCTAGCTTGGAGAGTCTGTCTAAGCTGCGTCCTGTTTTCAAAAAAGACGGTTCTGTTACAGCGGGGAATGCCTCAGGTATCAATGACGGGGCGGCGGCTGTCTTGGTCATGAGTGCTGAAAAAGCTGAAGAATTAGGACTTCCAGTCATTGCGCGCATTCGTTCGTATGCAAGTGCAGGTTTGGATCCTAAGATTATGGGATGTGGACCGATTTATGCGACCCGTAAAGCTCTTGAAAAAGGTAATTTGACAGTTGATGATCTTGACTTGATCGAGTCAAATGAGGCCTTTGCTGCTCAGGCTTGTGCGGTCGGGAAAACACTTGGCTTTAATACAGATATTGTCAATGTCAATGGCGGCGCGATTGCTCTTGGTCACCCAATTGGGGCTTCAGGTTGCCGTATCCTAGTAACTCTGGTGCATGAGATGATGAAACGTGATGCTAAAACTGGTTTAGCAACTCTCTGTATCGGAGGAGGGATGGGAACAGCCCTCATCGTTGAACGTTAGTTATTAGAAAACTGAACGTCATTTCCTCTTTTTCAATATTACGATTACAAAATGAGATTTTGATCCGATCTCATAGTTACATACCTTATCAAGTGTCTTTCTCTAAAAGGGCTTGATAAGGTATTTTTATTTTTTCTAAGACTTTAAGGATGGATTGGATGATCACATCCTATAAGCTGGACTTATAGGTCTATAAATAAAGATTAAGTAGACGGATGGAAAAAAAAGGTTTATGATGAAAATGTAAGCTCTTACATTTTGTGTTGGTATTTGTTGACGCTGTACTCTGTACTCAAAATAAATCAAGTAGGAGCAGAACAATGAGTAAAACTGTTTTATTAGAGGTTAAGAATGGTCTTGGCTATCTAACAATTAACCGTCCATCGGCTTTGAACGCCTTAAGTTCAGAAGTCTTAAAGGATTTGAATCTCGCTTTAGACCAAATTGAAGCAAGCGAGGACATTCGTGTTGTCATTGTGACCGGTCAAGGAGAGAAAGCATTTGTCGCGGGAGCAGACATTAAAGAGATGGACCAAATGTCTCCAATTCAGGCTCATGAATACATGACCTATGCGAACGACACCTTTACCCGCTTATCTGAATTGACCCAGCCAACTATTTCAGTATTGAATGGTTATGCTTTGGGAGGCGGTTTAGAATTAGCTCTTTCAACTGATATCCGAATCGGCTATGACAAGACAATGGTTGGCTTCCCTGAAGTCGGCTTGGGAATCATTCCTGGTTTTGCAGGTACTCAAAGAATGTCTCGTTTGATTGGTACTAGTAAAACAAAGGAATTAATCTTCACTGCTAGAATGGTTAAAGGACAAGAAGCATACGATCTTGGAATTCTTAACAAGTTGGTAGCAGCAGAAGAACTATTGCCTGCGGCAGAAGAGCTAGCAGCAGCGATTATGAAAAATGCACCGCTAGCAGTTGAAAAAGCTAAACATATTATCCAAGTTGGCTCAGAACTCCCTCTGAAAAATGCTATTCGTTTGGAAACAGAAGCGGAAGCTCTACTCTTCTCAACAGAAGATAAGGTAGAAGGAATGCGCGCTTTTGTTGAAAAACGCAAAGCTGTCTTTCAACGTAAATAAGAGAGGAGATAGGTTATGAAAGTTGTAACATTGTCTGAAGCTATTTCCTTGATTCATTCAGGAGATAAAGTTGGTATTTCTGGATTTCTCGGAGTGGGAGAACCACTTGAGTTAATTGAGGAACTGGTTCGTCAAAACCAGCAAGATTTGACCTTGGTGTCTGTTGTAACCTCTCAACCTGGTAAGGAAGTTGGAGTTGGTCGTCTTTGTGAAAACCATCAGGTTACAAAATACATTGCAGCCCATGTAGGGACATCTGCTGCTGCTCAGCATGATTATTTCTCAGGAGCCATGAAAGTGGAGTTCACTCCGATGGGAACTGTTGTAGAACGCTTGCATGCTGCGGGTGCGGGTCTTGGAGCAGTCTTAACGCCAACAGGTGTAGGAACAATTCTTGAAGATGAGCACGAAAAAGTGACTCGAAATGGAAAAGAATATTTGATTTATGATCCATTGAAAATCGATGTTGCCTTGATTAAAGCTACTAAGGCGGATAAGTATGGCAACCTTTATCTAGATGGGACTACTAAAAATATCTCTCTTCAACTCGCTCTAGCGGCTGACAAAGTCATTGTTGAGACAAACGAGTTGGTTGAAGCTGGAGAAATTGATCCAAATGATATTTACATCCCTGGTATCCTAGTTGACTATGTCGTTCAAGGATTGACACCACAAGAACATCATCAGATGATGGGAGACTTGTGGACAGAGACAAACAAACTGGCGGGGGTGAAATAAGATGAAAGCAAAAGAAATTATCGCAAGACGTGTAGCGCTTGAATTTAAAGATGGAGATGTGGTCAATCTTGGATTTGGGATTCCAAACGCCTCTGCTGATTACATCCCTGAAGGTGTAAATGTTATTTTGCAGGCAGAAAATGGCGCCCTTCGATTTGGAGAAACACCAACCAAGGACAACTATAATGCCAATTTAGCGAACTCAGGTGGAGCTCCTATCACATTGTTGCCCGGAGCAGCCTTGTTTGATCTACAAACTTCCTTTGCCATTATTCGTGGTGGACACGTGGATGCAACCGTTCTGGGAGCACTAGAAGTCAGCCAAGATGGTAGTATTGCCAACTGGATTATCCCAGGGAAATTTGCTCCTGGTATGGGTGGCGCAATGGACTTGTTGGTAGGTGCTAAACGTGTAATTGCAGCGATCCAACATACTACAGGTGGTGAATCTAAACTCTTGAAAGAGTGCACATTACCTCTATCAGCTAAAGGAGTATTGGATCTTGTCATCACAGAATTAGCTGTTTTTGGATTCAAAGATGGTAAATTCCTGTTGAAAGAGCTGGCTCCTGGTGTGACATTAGAAGAAGTTCTTGAAAAAACAGCTGGGGAAGTCATTGTCTCAGAAGACCTAAAAACAATGCCGATTTAAGCAAAAAAAGAGCTATTTTCTACTTAGTGTGTTATGATATAAACTAGATAGTATTGTAAGCGCTTTATATACAACGTTAAAATGAAGTATTCGAAATGTTATTTCGATAAAAAGTCAGTAGACAACTATCAAACACTAGAATAGTTGTCTAATTGACCTACTAAAATAGTGAAGGAAAGCTAGGTGATGGGTAAGTGGATATTATCCAAATGAACTATTTCATCAATATCATAGAATGCGGATGCAACCTTTCCATTGCTGCAAAGAAGATTCACATTAGTCAATCAGCCTTGAGTCAATTCGTGACAAATTTTGAAGCAGCTGAAGGGGTTCAATTATTCAATCGCAAGAATGGAAGATTAGAAAGTTTAACAGAGGCGGGACGCAAAATTTATCGTTATGCGACCGAGATTGTGAATCGACATGAAGAAATGCTTTCCATGATCCATATAGAAGCTCAAAAGCAAAAAGGCACCATTAATCTTGGTATTCCGTCCTTGATTTTACGAGTTTATTTTGCTAGTGCTTTGCCTCATTTTCTGAAAAATAATCCTCATATCCATATCCAGGTTACGGAAGGTGGAGGGAAGGAAATTCGTCAAAAAATGGTTGATGGAGATTTGAATCTCTCTATTCTGATAGAGCCTACGAGCCTGGATGCTAAAAAATATGAACAACATATCATTCAATTGGATGAATACGTTGCTTATATGGATAAGGATCATCCGCTGGCTCAGAAAAGCTTGTTGGAATGGTCTGATATTGCTGGTTATGAATTGGCAACCTTTAACAAAACATTTACGACTTATGATTTAGTGACAGAAAAACTTCGTTCACAACGAATTGAGGCTAAATTTGCTTATCTTTCCTCTACTTGGGACTTCCTAGTTGAATCAACTCATCAGACAGATTTGATTGCCCTTTTGCCAAGGCCGGTTGAATATTTTGTGGATAAGAGTCGTTTTAAGGCGGTTAGATTCAAGGATCCGATTCCATTTAATATTTGGTTTTGTAGACCCTATAAAAACTCCTACAATGAAGTAGAGTCTTATGTGTATGAAGAATTGTTGAAAGATTATTACCAACCGTTTTCTGACAACTAAGATGAGGTGAATGCGATGACCTATAATGACGTGCTGGCGCGAGAATTGAAGGCAGACGTGAAAGTGTTGATTCGGGACTATTTTAAGTCTCGTGAGGATGAACAACAGTTCCCTAGAGAATTGCTTTATCAGTTTATTGAGCAATTTGATATCTTTTCCTTACTTTTAGATAGTCAAGATTCTGTTTTGAGAACCGAGTTTTTGACCTTTATTCGCTTGATTTCAAAAGATTTTCCTGCTTTTTCTGCTGTTCTACTAACTCAGGCATGTTATGGTATCTATCCTATTTTACGATATGGGAGTCAGGAACAAAAATCGCGTTATGTAGAACCATTAGTAAAGGGAGAAATCTTAGCTGGCTTGGGATTTTCTGAAGGGAAATTGATGGAAAGCTTGGAGGTTATTGCAACAACCGCAAGGAAAACAGAGGCAGGTTGGTCTTTAACTGGGAAGAAGTCAATTGTATCAAATTGCCGCTATACAGATATTTTGTTAATCTTAGCCAAGGTTGAGGAAACTAACGGAGAAGATGGATATGGATTTTTCATTGTTGATACGACTCGACCGGGGGTTGCTTTTGGAGATGATATAGCAAAACCTGGTTTACAGGGTTTACCTGTGAATTCGGTAACTTTTGATCGGGTCATATTGCCAGAAGATAGTCTGCTTGGATTGACCTTAAATGGGGAAATTCAGTTAAATGATATTATCAAAAAATTACAGCTAGGATTAAGCGCAATCTCTATTGGTATCTCTGAGGGAGCTTTTGAAAAAGGTCTGGCTTTTGTAAAGGTCAAAAGAGGATTTGGGAAACGATTAATCGATGCGACAGTCTATCAGAATCAATTTGTAGACTTGTATACTAAGCTGTGTGCGGCTGAATCTTACTTTGCTTCCTACAAGGACAGGATGAATGCGGATTCTCTCTTTGTATCTCAGATAAAACTTTATACGACAAAAGTAGCAATTGAGATTTCTGAGGAAATTATTAGATTAATTGGACCTCTTCAAACCTTGGATGACATCCCCATAGACCGTTATCTAAAGGATGCCAAAACGATTGAAATCTATGGAAAATCTGGGGATTCGATTCGTAAAAGAATAGCAGCCCAATGGATAAAGGAGTAAAGCATGGCAGAACTCACCTTACAGGAATATCAATTTCATGATATGAAACTGACATGGCTACGTGGAGCCGATAAATTGACGGATGCAGGGACTCTTTTTGGTCCGGTTCCGAAAGTTGTGTGGTCTCGTTACTACCCAACAAATGATGCTAATATGATGGCGGAATTGACGGATCCTATTTTGATCCAGTACAAGGGTAAAAATTACTTGATAGATGCAAGTTTTGATACAGCAAAATTATCCGATAAACAAAGGCGCAACTTAGGAATCTTGTCTGAAAGTCGGGTAGAAGAAAGTTTAGCTCTTTTGGGACTATCGTCTGAAGACATTGACATCGTGCTGATGACACATATGCACCATGATCATTCTGGTGGCTTGACGTATGTGAATGATCAAGGGAAGCTGGTTTCCAAGTATCCAAACGCCAAGATTATTGTGAATGATGTCGAATGGTATGAGATGAGAAACCCTAATAATCGAACGCGGGGAACTTATTTAAGAGAAAATTGGGAACCGATTCAAGATCAGGTGACGACTTTCTCAGAGTATATCAATGTCATTCCAGAAATCCAAATGATTCATACAAGTGGTCACAGCAATGGCCACAGTATTATCTTGCTCAAACAGGGGAAAGATACGATGATCCATATGGGGGACTTGATGTTATCACATGTTCATCGAAATCCTCTCTGGGTTCCAGCAGTTGATGATTATCCTATGAAATCAATTTTAGCCAAAGAGAAGTGGTTGCGTCAGGCTTTTGAGAATCATTATAAGTTTTTCTTTTACCATGATCAATTTTTCGCGGTGGTAGAGTTTGACAAGGATGGGAAGGAATTTGTAGATTATGTTCTACGTTCTCGCCTCCCACTTATTCCTTTTACAGATCAGCAGGATCGTAAGCCAGACTTTTTAGGATAGCAGAATATGAGGAGACAAATGTAACATTTTCTTGTTGACGGGGATATTGGTGCATCGTGCATCCATTTGCCAACAAGAATCAACAGAAAATAAAAGGAGGACTCATATGTCAATTACAAAACTTTTACAGATTCAATATCCAATTTTCCAAGGGGCCATGGCTCAAATCTCGCACTATCAACTAGCAGCAGCTGTTTCTGAGGCTGGAGGTCTGGGAATTATCGCTTCGGGTGGTATGACCGGAGAACAGTTGCGTGAAGAAATTCGTGAACTGAGAAAGTTGACAGATAAGCCTTTTGGTGTCAACATCATGTTGATGATGAAAAATATCAAGGATATTGTGACTGTTATCATCGAAGAAAAGGTTCCAGTGGTAACTACAGGTGCAGGAACTCCTAAGCATATCATGCCTTACTTGAAAGAAGCAGGAATCAAGGTTATTCCAGTTATTGCCAGTGTCAAGCATGCTCAAAAGATGCAAGAATTGGGAGTTGATGCTGTAATCGCTGAAGGTTCAGAAGCTGGTGGACATATTGGAGAGACCAATACAATGGCTCTTATCCCACAAATCGTTGATGCGGTAACGATTCCAGTCATTGCTGCAGGAGGTGTGGCAGATGGTCGTGGACTTGCTGCTGCGATTGCCCTAGGTGCACAAGGAGTTCAAATGGGAACAGTTTTTCTTGCTTCAGAAGAATGTCCAATTTCTCCTGCCTATAAAGAAGCTATTTTGGCGGCAAGTGATACAGCGACTGCAGTTACAGGTCGCATCGCGGGAGCGCCAGTTCGTTGTATTCGCAATGAGATGACGGATCACTACATTGAATTAGAGCAGAAAGGTACAAACCGAGAGGAACTGGAAGAAATTACGATCGGTTCTCTATCTAAGGCTGTCTATGAAGGTGATACAGTTCATGGTTCAATGATGAGTGGACAAATTGCGGGCTTGGTGAAAGACATCAAACCATGTAAGGCTATTTTAGAATCAATTGTGAAACAGGCGCAAGAGCGCCTACAAGACATTCGACTAGAATTAGGTGAATAATGTAATCTAGGCGGAAGATTCTGCACTGATGTGGAAAAAGGAGAGCGAGGCATTTGCTCTCCTTTTTTATGTATGGTTTCTTTAAGAGCATCTTGCTATAATAAAAGCAGTGCTTTCTCTTTAAAGGTCGCTTTTTAAGGGCATTTGTGATATAATAATGCGCAAGAGGTTTAGAATGAAAAAAAATAATTTAACTCCGAATTCTGCGATTCTACTAGGGCTTGCAACTTTCGGAACCTTAACAATGCTGATTATTTTTTCACAAAATAATGTTGTAACAATCAGTGCCTTGTTTTTATTTGTACTTCTTTATCTGCTTTTATTTGTCTGGCAAAAAAAACAGTATGAAAAGAGCGAAATTGAACAAATTCAATACGTAAATCATCAAGCGGAAGATAGCTTAAACACGCTGCTCGAACAAATGCCGGTTGGTGTTCTGAAATTAGACCTATCTACTGGCGAAGTAGAGTGGTTTAATCCTTATGCTGAGTTGATTTTGACTACTGAAGAAGGCGAAATTGATGTCGAATTGATTCAAACCATCATCAAAGCTTCGGTGGGGAACCCTGGTTCTTACGCCACCTTGGGGGAAACACGCTATGCCGTTCATATGGACAAGGCTTCAGGTGTCCTGTATTTCTTTGACGTTTCAGGGGAATACGAAGCAACTGTCGAGTTGGTAACGAGTCGACCAGTGATTGGGGTCATCTCGGTCGATAACTACGATGATTTAGAAGATGCGACTTCTGACTCGGATATCAGTCATATCAATAGTTTTGTGGCCAACTTTGTATCGGAGTTTACGGAGAAGTATGCCATGTTTTCTCGGCGCGTGGGGATGGATCGATTTTATCTATTTACTGATTATACCGTGCTTGAGGAATTGATGAATGATAAGTTCTCTGTCATTGATGTTTTCCGCGAAGAGTCGAAACAGAGACAATTGCCCTTGACTTTAAGTATGGGATTTTCTTATGGTGATGGAAATCATGATGAGATAGGAAAAGTTGCTCTTCTAAACTTGAACCTAGCCGAGGTTCGTGGTGGTGATCAGGTGGTTGTCAAGGAAAATGATGAAACCAAGAACCCAGTCTATTTTGGTGGTGGTTCCGCAGCCTCTGTTAAGAGAACAAGAACACGTACCAGAGCCATGATGACAGCTATTTCAGATAAAATTCGAAGTGTAGACCAAGTCTTTGTAGTCGGTCATAAGAATCTAGATATGGACGCTTTAGGCTCTGCAGTTGGTATGCAGTTGTTTGCAAGCAATATTATAGAAGACAGCTATGCAGTTTACGATGCGGACCATATGTCGCCAGATATCGAGCGGGCTATCAACTTCTTGGAAAAAGAGGGTGTTACCAAGCTCTTGCCTCTGTCTGATGCGATGAGGCTAGTTACAAAGCGTTCTTTGTTGATTCTAGTAGATCATTCGAAGACAGCTTTGACCTTGTCCAAAGGTTTTTATGATCTATTCACGCAAACCATTGTCATTGACCATCATCGACGTGATCAGGATTTTCCAGAAAATGCTGTAATTACCTATATCGAAAGTGGAGCAAGTAGTGCGAGTGAGTTGGTCACAGAATTGATTCAGTTCCAAAATTCTAAGAAAAATCGTTTAAGTCGTATGCAGGCCAGTGTTTTGATGGCTGGTATGATGCTGGATACCAAAAACTTTACGTCTCGAGTAACGAGTCGAACTTTTGATGTGGCTAGCTACCTTCGAACACGTGGAAGCGACAGCATCGCAATCCAGGAGATTGCTGCGACAGATTTTGAAGAGTACCGTGAGGTAAATGAACTCATTTTACAAGGTCATAAGCTAGGTTCAGATATCTTGATTGCCCAAGCTAAGGACTCAATGTCTTATGACACAGTTGTTATCAGTAAGGCTGCCGATGCTATGTTGGGCATGTCTGGTATTGAAGCCAGCTTCGTTTTGGCGAAAAATACACAAGGATTTATCTCTATCTCAGCTCGAAGTCGCAGTAAAATCAATGTTCAACGCATTATGGAAGAGCTGGGTGGTGGAGGCCACTTTAATCTAGCAGCTGCGCAAATCGAGAATATGAGTCTGTCAGAAGCAGGGGAAAAATTGACTCAACTAATCTTGGAAGAACTAAAGGAAAAGGAGAAAGAAGAATGAAAGTAATCTTTTTAGCAGATGTCAAAGGAAAAGGAAAAAAAGGCGAAATCAAGGAAGTGCCAACTGGCTACGCTCAAAACTTTTTGATTAAAAAGAATTTGGCCAAGGAAGCGACTGCTCAAGCAGTGGGTGAGTTGCGTGGAAAACAAAAATCTGAAGAAAAAGCTCATGCAGAGATGATTGCTGAAGCAAAAGCCATCAAGGCTAAGCTTGAAGCAGAAGAAACTGTTGTAGAGTTTGTTGAAAAGGTTGGACCAGATGGTCGTACATTTGGGTCCATCACCAACAAGAAGATTGCAGAAGAATTGCAAAAGCAATTTGGTATCAAGATTGACAAACGCAATATTCAAGTGCAAGCACCAATTCGAGCAGTAGGTTTGATTGATGTACCAGTGAAAATCTATCAAGATGTTACCAGTGTCATCAATCTTCGTGTAAAAGAAGGTTAAGTTTACAACTTATTGACAAGATTGTAAAAGGAAGGAAAGTCGGATGGCAGAAGTAGAGGAACTGCGAGTTCAACCTCAGGATATTTTAGCAGAACAATCTGTTCTGGGGGCTATTTTTATAGATGAGAGTAAGCTCGTTTTTGTCCGAGAATATATTGATTCTCGTGACTTCTTTAAGTATGCTCATCGGTTGATTTTCCAAGCGATGGTAGATTTGTCGGATCGTGGAGAAGCGATTGATGCGACAACAGTTCGGACGATTTTGGATAGCCAAGGCGATCTTCAAAATATTGGTGGCTTGTCCTATCTTGTTGAAATTGTCAACTCTGTACCAACTTCAGCTAATGCGGAGTATTATGCTAAAATTGTTGCAGAAAAGTCTATGCTACGTCGCTTGATTTCCAAGTTGACAGACTCTGTAAACCAAGCCTATGAGGCCTCTAAGCCTGCAGATGAAATCATCGCTCAAGCTGAAAAGGGACTCATTGATGTCAGTGAAAATGCCAATCGTAGTGGGTTCAAGAATATCCGAGATATTCTAAATATCAACTTTGGGAACCTAGAAGTTCGGTCACAACAAACAACGGATATCACTGGTATTGCAACGGGTTACCGTGATTTGGACCATATGACGACAGGTCTCCACGAGGAGGAGTTGATTATCCTAGCGGCGCGTCCAGCGGTTGGTAAGACAGCCTTTGCCTTAAATATTGCTCAGAACATTGGAACTAAGTTGGACAAGACGGTTGCCATCTTTTCACTGGAAATGGGTGCAGAAAGCCTAGTAGACCGTATGTTGGCGGCCGAAGGATTAGTGGAGTCCCATTCTATCCGTACTGGTCAATTGACTGATGAGGAGTGGCAAAAGTATACCATTGCTCAAGGGAATCTAGCCAACGCGAGTATCTATATTGATGATACGCCAGGGATTCGGATCACGGAAATTCGTTCGCGCTCACGTAAACTGGCTCAAGAAACAGGTAATCTAGGCTTGATTTTGATCGACTACCTACAGCTTATCACAGGGACTGGTCGTGAGAACCGCCAACAAGAAGTCTCTGAAATTTCTCGTCAGTTGAAAATCCTAGCTAAGGAGCTAAAGGTTCCAGTCATTGCTCTCAGTCAGTTATCTCGTGGTGTGGAACAGCGTCAGGATAAGAGACCAGTCTTGTCTGATATTCGTGAATCGGGTTCTATTGAGCAGGATGCGGATATCGTAGCCTTTCTATACCGTGAAGACTACTATGATCGTGCGGGTGAAGAAGAGGAAGGAATTCCAAATAACAAGGTAGAGGTTATCATCGAGAAAAACCGTAGTGGAGCTCGTGGAACGGTGGAATTGATTTTCCAAAAAGAATACAATAAATTTTCAAGTATCTCAAAGAGGGAGGCATAAGATGTCAGATGCATTTACAGATGTGGCCAAGATGAAAAAAATTAAAGAAGAGATCAAGGCGCATGAGGGACAAGTCGTGGAAATGACTTTGGAGAATGGACGTAAGCGCCAAAAAAATCGATTGGGTAAGTTAATTGAGGTTTATCCATCTTTATTTATCGTTGAATTTGGGGATGTTGAGGGAGACAAACAAGCCAATGTCTATGTGGAATCCTTCACTTATTCAGATATCTTAACAGAGAAGAATTTGATTCATTACCTAGATCAAGAATAAAACGAAGTGAGCTGAGCTCACTTTTTTCTTTTTCTCCCGAATAGTATAAAGGAGGGTAGCCTCGTAGAAAACTTTGTAAAGGAGAATGAATGACGTTTTTAATATCGGGAGTCAAGAAGAGTAGATCTACTCAATTTGGTGTAGTGCTGACTACATTGCTAGTTACAAGCACTTTTTTGTTTGGTGGGGAATCGGTTCAGGCTGATAGTGTAGCGCGTGGTGATGACTATCCGCTTCACTACAAAAATGGTAGTGTTGAAATCGATCAATGGCGGATGTATTCTCGCCAGTGTACATCTTTTGCGGCCTTTCGTTTGAGTAGTGTAAATGGCTTTGAGATTCCTCCTGCCTACGGAAATGCGAATGAATGGGGACATCGGGCAAGGCGAGAAGGCTACCGTGTGGATACTAAGCCAGAAGTTGGATCTATTGCCTGGTCTACGGAAGGCTACTATGGGCATGTGGCCTGGGTATCTAATGTATCAGGGGATACAATTGAGATTGAAGAGTATAACTATGGAGTTCGAGAAAGGTATAACCGTCGAATAGTTAAAGCTAGCACTATGACAGGGTTTATTCATTTCAGGGATTTGTCCTCAAGTCGTGGAGTTAACGATGGAGCTCGCGGGTTAGAATTTTCGTCAAGTGGGACCAGGGTCTTCACAAGAAAAATACCAATTAGGAATCAACCATCAAGCGAAGGACAAGTTATTGATTATTACTACTCTGGGGAAAGTGTGCATTACGATCAGATCCTTGAAAAAGATGGGCATAAATGGCTCAGCTATCTATCTTACAGTGGTGCTAGACGATACGTTCAGTATGAAGAGTTAAGTGCTTCAGAAAATGGTTGGAAGAAAGAAGGTAGTATTTGGTATTACCAAGAGGACGGTAAGCAAGCGATAGGATGGAAGAAAATCAAGGGTGATTGGTATCATTTTAAGGAAAATGGTGTCATGTCAAATGGCTGGGTTAAAGACGGCTCTCATTGGTATTATCTGAAGCCAACGGGTCAGATGCAGACGGGATGGCTTAAAGACAAGGGAACTTGGTATTATTTAGAAGAATCTGGTCGGATGAAAGCCAGTCAATGGTTCCAAGTCTCTGGTAAACATTACTATGTTGATTCTTCGGGAGCCTTAGCTGTTAATAGAGTAGTTGATGGCTACAAACTCGATAGTAATGGGGCGAGAATCTGATTTGCTCAATTTAATCATGGAAGTTTGAGTTGTTTAGGAAAGGAGTTGACGAAGAATGTACAATATAATATAATAATTACAAAAAGTAAAAAGAGGGGCGTTGTCTAATGGGCAAGAAGAAAGTTATTTTAACGAGTTTAGCAAGTGCAGCTGTTCTGGGAGCAGGTGTATTCGTTTCACAACCTTCAGTAGTTAAGGCAGATGGAGGAAAAGTAGAGGAGCAGGCAGCGACTCCCACACAACCACAAACTGCGCCAGAAGGTGAGAGCGGTGATCAAACTGAAAAGGGATTAGAAAACGCTAGTCCAGCTAATCCTGAAGCAACAAGTCTAGCCAAGATGACCAAAGAAGAATTGATGCAGGCTTTGGATGAGTTAGAAGAGCAGGCTATCAGTGATATCGAGTATAAGGAAGCGATTGAGGACAAAGAAGCTGCAGTTAAGGCTGTGAAGGAATATATCGGTAAGCTGTATATTTCAGATACCCTTGAGTCTGGAGAGCTCAGTTTAGACAATATTATCGCTGAATTACCAGAAGGTGCAGAAGATAAACCAGTGGTAACAGGTCCTGAAGCGAAAACAAATAAACAGTTGTCTGCTGAGGAGATGGCGCTGCTAGATCAAGCAGAAAAAGATGCGAGAGAGCAAGTTTCTCAAGCTATTGGAGCTTTATTGCAAGCTATAGAAGATCTTGAAAATTCTGTAATTGAAGAGATTAAGAAAGACACCTCTATTATAGACAAGGAAGCAGCAATTAAGGCAGCTAAGGAAGAGATTGGTAAAGAAGATCTTCTGAAGGCTATTGCAGATGAGGATTTGGAGATTGGTGATGTTATTGTAGATTGGCCAGCAGATACGAGCGAGCATAAGACGGAAGCTGAGCCTGTCTCAGAATTCACAGATGAAGACCAAGCTAAGTTAGATGAAGCTGATAAAGAGGCCCAGGTTGAGGCCGCTAAAGTTCGTTCAGATTTACTCGCTACCTTAGAAAAAATTGAACAAGAGACAATTGATGACCTGAACAAGGATGCTTCTATCACTGATAAAGAAGCGGCCATTAAGGCAGCTAAAGAAGTAATTGGTAAGGACGCCGTCTTGAAAGCTATCGAAGAAGGTGACCTTGACGCGTCAGACTTGTTAGCTGACCTCTTGGCAGGGGAAAGCGATCAGGTAACACCAGCCGAAGCGAAGACTCAATCACAACTTTCTAACCAAGTTCAAGCCAAACTCGCTGCAGCAGATAAGGAAGCTGCTGAGGA
>NZ_JBRKNU010000006.1:0-114520 GCF_053010225.1 Streptococcus sp. Z556 | reverse complement strand
TTTTCAAAGGTCTTTGTCACCCAATCTCTCGTGAGCGACAACTATATTAGTATATCACAGCTAGCTCTCTCTGTCAATAAGTTTTTTAAACTTTTTTCCAAGTTTTTTCTAACCACAATACACCATAGTCCGTACGGGATTCGAACCCGTGTTACCGCCGTGAAAAGGCGGTGTCTTAACCCCTTGACCAACGGACCTGAGCTTTTCGACTCTTTCTATTATACCTTCTTTTCCGCCTTTGTCAAGAACTTTTTTACCTCTTTATCGAAATTCTGAAAAGATAAGGGAAAAGAGCCAGTTAAACTGACTCTTTTGATTTTTAATTCAAAGGGCCTTCCCTTACTCTCCAAGAAAGGATGAGCTCATATCCCTATGTTTTTCCTACTTATTTAGAAATCTCTTTGAGCATGTTATCGATATGCTGAATTGATTTTTCACGTCCGAGCAAGAAAATGGTGTCTGGTAATTCTGGTCCATGCATTTCACCTGAAACGGCGATACGGATTGGCATAAATAGATTCTTACCTTTAATACCTGTTTCTTTTTGGACTGCTTTGATTTGTGGGAAGATGTTTTCTGTCACAAACTCCTCATCTGTCATTGCTTCTAGTTTCGCTTTGAAGGCTTCTAGAACAACTGGAACGGTTTCTCCTGCCATGACCTCGCGCTCAGCATCTGTCAGCTCTGGGAAATCTGCAAAGAAAAGATCTGTCAATGGAACAATCTCATCAACTGACTTCATTTGTGGTTTGTAGAGTTCTACCATTTTCTCTGATTTGTCAGTCAAACGCCCTGCTTCTTCTAAGTATGGTTTCGCCATTTCAAAGATAGTAGCTAGATCAGCTCTCTTGATGTAGTCGTTGCTCATCCAGTCTAGTTTCTTCTGGTCGAAGGCTGCTGGAGACTTGCTGAGACGGTTTTCATCAAAGAGTTTAATCAATTCCTCACGAGAGAAGATTTCGTCTTCCCCACCAGGGTTCCAGCCAAGAAGGGCAATAAAGTTAAAGACAGCTTCTGGCAAATAGCCTTTTTTACGGTAGTCTTCGATAAACTGAAGGGTATTAGTATCACGTTTAGATAACTTCTTACCTGTTTCAGAGTTGATAATCAAGGTCATGTGACCGAACTCAGGTGCATCCCAACCAAGGGCTTCATAGACCATGAGTTGTTTTGGAGTGTTGGCAATGTGGTCATCTCCACGGATAACATGAGAAATTTGCATATCGTGGTCATCGATAACAACGGCAAAGTTGTAAGTTGGGTAACCATCTTTCTTTTGGATTACCCAGTCACCACCGATATTCCCACCTTCAAATTCGATATCACCTTTGACCATATCGTGCCACTTGTAGATACCAGCTTCATTGACGGCTAAACGAACAGTTGGAATGATACCAGCTGCTTCACGTTCTGCGATGTAAGTTGCTTTTTCTTCTTGGCTCATACCAAGGTATTCGTTAATGTAGCGAGGTGTTTCACCTGCTGCTTCTTGGCGTTCGCGTTCAGCTGCCAACTCTTCTTCTGTAACGTATGATTTGTAAGCTTTTCCTTCAGCTAGCAATTGGTCGATGTATTTTTGATAGAGTTCCAAACGCTCTGATTGGCGGTAGTTTTCATGAGTTTCTGGACTTTCATCCCAGTCAATCCCCAACCAGCGAAGATTTTCAAGCTGTGAACGTTCCCCATCTTCGACATGGCGTTTACGGTCAGTATCTTCGATACGAATGATAAAAGTTCCACCATGATGGCGTGCGTAAAGGTAGTTAAACAATGCTGTACGGGCATTTCCGATGTGTAGTAGTCCTGTTGGACTTGGTGCGTAGCGTACGCGGATATCTTTTGACATAGTTTCTCCTATAAAGTCTCTAGGCGTCTGCCTTTTTGCTTTCTATATTATATCACAAGTCTCGCCTGAGTCCAATGTCTACGAATAAAGAGAGTAAAAAGAGTGGTCAAGCCACTCTTTTCTTCTATTATAGACGTGCGTTAAGCTCTTTGCTCAATTCTTCAAATCCTGGTTTTCCAAGAAGGGCAAACATGTTACGTTTGTATGCTTCAACACCTGGTTGGTCAAATGGGTTGATGGCATTCAAGTAACCTGAAAGGGCAATTGCCAATTCGAAGAAGTAGATAGTGTAACCAAGAGTGAAAGCGTCTTGCTCAGGAAGGGTTACGTACATGTTTGGTACATCACCGTCTGTGTGGGCAAGAAGAACACCGTCAGTTGCTTTTTTGTTTACAAAGTCAACGTCTTTTCCTTGAAGGTAACCAAGTCCGTCAAGATCTTCTTCCAAGCTAGGGATAATCACGTTCTTACGTGGTTTGTCAACACGGACAACTGTTTCAAACATGATACGAGTTCCTTCTTGGATAAATTGACCCAATGAGTGCAAGTCTGTTGAGAAGTTAGCTGAAGTTGGGTAAATCCCTTTTTGGTCTTTTCCTTCTGACTCACCAGCCAATTGTTTCCACCATTCTGAGAAGTATTGAAGTGATGGCTCGTAGTTTACCAAGATTTCAGTAGCATAGCCTTTACGGTAAAGGATGTTACGAACGGCTGCGTATTGGTAAGCTTCATTTTCAGCAATCTTGTCTGAAGTATAATCCTTACGAGCTGCGTTGGCACCTTCCATAAGGGCTTTGATATCTGCACCTGATGTAGCGATTGGAAGCAATCCAACTGCTGTCAATACTGAGAAGCGTCCACCGATGTCATCTGGAACCACGAATGTTTCCCAACCGTTGGCATCTGCTTCAACCTTAACAGCACCTTTTTGGCGGTCAGTAGTAGCATAGATACGTTTGTTGGCTTCCTCTTGTCCGTATTTCTTAACCAAGAGTTCTTTGAAGACACGGAAAGCGATGGCTGGTTCTGTTGTTGTACCTGATTTAGAAATCACGTTTACTGAGAAGTCTTTGTCAGCTACGTACTCTACTAAGTCAGCAAGGTAAGTAGATGAGATTGAGTTTCCAGCGTAAAGGATTTGTGGAGCTTTGCGTTCTTCTTTTGTTTGCAAGTTCGCAAAGTGGTGGTTCAAGAAGTCAATAGCTGCTTTGGCACCAAGGTAAGATCCACCGATACCGATTACAACCAAAACATCGCTGTCTGATTTAATTTGCTCAGCAGCTTTCAAGATACGGTCGAATTCTTCGCGGTCGTAGTTTTCAGGAAGGTCCAACCAACCCAAAAAGTCGCTACCAGCACCAGTTCCTTTACGAATCAATTCGTCTGCAGCTGTTACTTGTGCTTGCATGTATTCCACTTCATGTGGGGCAACAAATTTGTCTAAAACTTTTGAATAATCAAATTTAATATGTGACATGATAATCCTCCATAATTTCTTCTTTACTATCATAACGCTTACCAGCAATTTTTTCAAGTTTTTATACTGAATTTCCTCAAATTTTATCACAATTCAAACGTTTGCGTAAAAATGCTAAAATATTAAAATTCTGAAAGGACGAATAAAAACGGCTAGAGATTCTAACCGTTACAATTCATTTAATAAATACTCAAAGAGTTCTAAATTGCCATCTTCTTCATTGACCAGGAACTCTGGATGCCACTGCAAACCAATGATACGATGCTCGTCGATAGACTCAATCGCTTCCACTGTCTGATCTCGAGGATCTACAGCTGTCACACGGAAATTAGGTGCTAGGTCTTTGATACTTTGTCGATGGACTGAGTTGACTTGACTTTCTTTGCCGAACAACTTAGCCACCACGCTTCCTTCTACTGTCTCAATAGAATGAGAGGTCCCGAAAGGCAAGCCTTGCCAGTGACCTTCAATTTCTTGGTGGAGGGTGCCGCCAAAAGCAACATTGACCAGCTGAACACCACGGCAGATTGCCATAATTGGTTTATTTTGACGAAGCGCTTCTTTCAAGAGGGCTAGTTCAAACTCATCTCGCACAAGGTTATAATCATCGCTCTCAATGGTTTTTTTCTCCCCATAAAACTGGGGATGGACGTTTTGCCCACCTGTCAAGATGAGTTTGTCAATCATTTCCACATAATCACGCACAACGGACTCATCACCAACAGGAATCACCAAGGGGAGACCGCCGACCTGACGAATGCTCTCTGCAAATTTACAGGATACAGATGAATGAATGTTTTTCCCTTCTTCATCTACAGGACATAGATTTGCAGCAACTCCTACAACCGTTCTAGCCATGATGTGTCTCCTTTCGATTTTCTTGCGACAGTCTTATCTTATCACTCCAACCCTTTCCTGTCTAATATGTTTTTTAAAAGACCGTGATAAGTATTTTTTATGGGCAAGAAAAAGTTGCCCAAGAGGACAACTTTTTTCTTATTCAAATACAAATTGATTGTGATAGAGTTCTGAGTAGAAACCGCCGAGTTTCAAGAGTTCCTGATGATTCCCACGTTCAATGACTTCTCCATCTTTGAGGACAATAATCTGATCGGCATTGAGGATGGTCTTGAGACGATGGGCAATGACAAAACTGGTTCGACCTGCTACAACTGCCTCCATGGCATGCTGAATCTTACTTTCTGTTACAGTGTCCACATTGGAAGTCGCCTCATCTAAGATTAAGACTTGAGGATCTGTCATCAAGGTCCGAGCGATGGAAATCAATTGTTTCTGCCCAGTTGAGAAGATGTTTTGCTCATCATCAATAAGGGTATCATACTTATCAGGCAAGCTTTCGATATAGTCATGAATATGGGTTGCCTTGGCAGCAGATTCAACCATTTCCTGACTCGCATCTGGCACACCGAAGCGGATATTGTCACGAATCGTTCCACTAAACAAGACTGAATCCTGCAGGACAATCCCGACCTTGCTCCGCAGGCTATCCAAGTCATAGTCACGAATGTCTTTGCCATCAAAGGAAATGCTACCTGCATCCACATCGTAGAAACGATTGATGAGGTTCATGATGGTCGTTTTCCCCGAACCAGTCGGACCGACAACTGCTATCATCTGCCCCTTAGGAGCTGAAATGCTGACATCTTTTAAAATCGGCTTGTCTGGCACATAAGAGAAATCAATGTGACTGATTTCAACACCTTCTCGCAATTCCGTAAAGGCAGGTGCATTTTGCGGGCGGATTTCTTCTTCCGCATCAAACATTTCTTGGATACGATCCGCTCCGGTAAAGGCCAACTGGAGGCTTCCCCAACTCGCAGCCACCTGGATAATCGGCTGGTAGTACTGCTGAGAAAATTGGGTAAACATGACAATCAAACCTAGGGCTGTCGTTGTTTCGATACTTGGATCGTTCAGCAAGACAGCCGAACCTGCAAAAATGACGATGGCTGTGTTGACCAAGCTCATCCCATTCATAACTGGAAAGAGGATGCCTGAGAACATTCTTCCTTTAAAAGTTGCCTTGCGCACGCGCTCATTTTGCTCCACAAAGCCTGCTACGATGTCGTCTTGAATTCCTTGTACGATAACAGCTTTCTGTCCAGAAATACTCTCATCCATGTAGGCGTTGAGTTTCCCAACCTCTTTTTGCTGGAGATTGGTGTACTTGCGGGCCATCTTCACGATAAAGACCAGCATGAGAAAGGCCACTGGGGTGCTGGCTACTGTTATCAGGGCGAGCGTCACATTTCTTGAAAACATGACAAAAATCAAACCGATATAGAGAGCAATATTGCTCATAACCTGAACTAGACTTTCATTGAAGGCTTGAAGGATGTTATCCAAGTCACTCGTGAAGCGAGAAAGGATATCGCCATCCTGATGGCGGTCAAAGAAAGAAACCGTCAAACGAGAAAGTTTGCCAAAGAGGCCCTTACGCATCTCATTTGTTGACTCAGCAATCACACGAGTCATAAAGGTCATGTAAATCAAACTGGATACTACTAGGGCGAGGACAACCAGAGCTAGATTCAGCATCAGAGCCGATAAACTTTGCCAGGCTAGTTCGGAAGTTCCATTTTGATAAGCCAGAACTAGGTTAGCAAGCTCCGTAACTGCTTGGCCTGAAAAAACAGGAAAGAGGGCTTGGGCAATTGTCGCCACCGCAACCATCAGAATCACAATGACAAAGGAGAGCTTGTAAACTTTAAAATAATTCCAGAAAAATCGAACGGTTTTCATTTTATTCCTCCTTTCCCTTTTGTGTTTCGTAGATTTCGCGGTAGACGGCATTGCTAGCTACCAAGTCTGCATGCCGTCCTTCTCCAATCAAACGTCCTTGATCCAATACCAAAATCTTGTCTGCATGGACGACTGAACTGATTTTTTGAGCGATGATAATGGTTGTCGTCCCTTTCAGGTCTTTGTTCAAAGCTTCCTGTACGAGTCTTTCTGACTTGGCATCCAAGGCCGAAGTCGAATCGTCAAAAATCAGGATACGGGGATTGCTGACAATCCCACGGGCAATGGACATCCGTTGCTTTTGTCCACCAGAAAAGTTGGTGCCACGTTCTTCGACCTGACTCTCAAATTTGTTTTCCATGCGTCCGATAAATTCGCTGGCTTGGGCGATTCGTGCCGCACGTTCCAGTTCGGATACGCTAGCATTGCCTTTCCCTTGACGAAGATTATCTGCAATGGTTCCGCTAAAGAGAATAGCACGTTGCAAGACGATGGAAACTGTTTTACGCAAGGTTCCCTCGCTGACGTCTCGAATATCCTTGCCACCAATCTTGATGGATCCCTCCTGTGGATCAAAAAGCCGTGGAATTAACTGAGCTAGAGTGGACTTCCCTGCTCCAGTCGCCCCAACCACACCGACCATCTGACCAGGCGCAATATCAAAGGTTACATTCTTCAGCATAGGTTCGTCATCATTGGGATAGGTAAAGGTCACATTTTCAAAAGAGAGACTTCCGTCTAACTCTTCATCCGGGAGATCTTTAAAGGTCATTGCTGGCTCGGTATCTAGAATCTCGCGGATACGACGCAAGGAAATCATGGCACGACTGACAGAATTTCCTAAAAATCCAACCATGATAATAGTAAAGATAATCTGGCTGAGATAATTGATAAAGGAAGCAATCGAACCCACTACAGATGGATCTGACTGAGCCATTCCGGCCACTAACCAGATAGAGAGGAATACTGCCCCATAGCCGACTAGCATCATAACAGGTTCTATAACTGAGAAGGCATAACCGATATAAAGATTTTGTCCGAGAAGTTCATCTGAAACCTCGGTAAATTTGTCAAATTGTGCTTTTTCTTGTACAAAGGATTTGACTACGCGGACACCACGTAGATTTTCTTTGGCGATAGCATTGATCCGTTCAAGAAGAGTTTGAAACTTCGCAAAACGTGGTCCCATCATCCCCATCATGATGCCTGTTAGTGCAAAGATGAGGAGCACCATAAGGACAATCACCCACCAAAGTGACGGGAGAGTGTGAACCGCCAAGATAAAGGAACCGATAAAGAGAAGAGGGAGACGGAAGAGGATTTGAAAAGCCATCATCACCACGTTCTGAATTTGGTTGATATCATTGGTCATACGGACTACAAGGTTGCCTGCATTAAACTGCTCGATATTGGCATAAGAAAAAGTCTGAATCTTGCGAAAAGCGTCTTCCCGAAGGTCCGAAGACACTCCTTGAGCAATATAGGCAGCAAGCGTTACATTGACCCCACCCGCAACCAGACCGACTAGGGCTACTCCTATCAACCAGACACCAATACTATAGATAGCCTCATGTTGACCAGCCAACAATGCCTCTAACACCTCTTGCAAATAGCGCGGTTGCAAGAGCGAACTCGCAACCATCAAGCCTGTCATCATTAAGGATGCCAAGGCCTGCCATTTATAGGTTTTTATTTTTTTAATGAGCATAATTCCTCCTAATAAAATAGATAAAGGGAGCGACATCCTGCGTCAGCTCCTTCTCATTCCTTCATATTGATGCTATTCTAGCAAAAAAGAGGCATCTTGTCAAAGAAGTCTCCTTATTATAAATTAGTGCGCTTTCATCTGCAGGTGATGCATGAAAAGGCTTTTTATGGTAAAATGAAAGGAAGAACTCTTATAAGGAGGAAAAGATGAAGAAACAAACCATCGCTGTCTTGGGTCCTGGTTCTTGGGGAACTGCCCTTTCGCAGGTCCTAAACGACAATGGACACGAAGTTCGTATTTGGGGAAATGTCCCTGAACAAATCGATGAAATTAATAACCAGCATACAAACAAACGCTATTTTAAAGATATCTTACTGGACGAAAAAATCAAAGCCTATCATAACTTAGAAGAAACACTAAAGGATGTGGATGCTGTTCTATTTGTAGTCCCAACAAAAGTAACGAGACTGGTTGCCCAACAAGTAGCAAAGGTACTCAATCACAAGGTTGTCATTATGCATGCCTCCAAAGGTTTGGAACCAGATAGCCACAAACGCCTCTCAACCATTCTTGAAGAGGAAATTCCAGCTGACCTCCGTAGTGAAGTCGTTGTTGTTTCAGGACCTAGCCACGCTGAAGAAACCATTGTACGGGATATCACTTTGATTACTGCAGCCTCTAAAGACCTCGAAACTGCCCAGTACGTCCAAAATCTCTTTAGCAATCACTACTTCCGCCTCTATACCAATACAGATGTTATCGGTGTTGAAACCGCTGGTGCTCTTAAAAACATCATTGCAGTTGGTGCAGGAGCATTACATGGCCTAGGATTTGGCGACAATGCCAAGGCAGCCATCATCGCTCGAGGATTAGCAGAAATCACCCGTCTAGGTGTGGCTCTTGGAGCTAATCCTCTGACTTATAGCGGTCTTTCTGGAGTTGGTGATTTGATCGTAACGGGGACATCTGTCCACTCTCGTAACTGGAGAGCCGGTGACGCTCTAGGTCGTGGAGAATCCCTCACAGACATCGAAGCCAACATGGGCATGGTCATTGAAGGCATTTCAACAACTCGAGCGGCTTACGAATTGGCTCAGGAATTGGGTGTCTACATGCCAATCACACAGGCCATCTACCGAGTTATCTATGAAGGTGTCAATATCAAAGAAGCAATCACTGACATCATGAGTAATGAATTTAAAGCAGAAAACGAGTGGTCTTAGACCCTTATAGAAAGGAACATCATGAAACAACAAGTCAGAAAAGCGGTCATCCCTGCTGCTGGATTGGGAACTCGTTTCCTCCCCGCAACTAAGGCCTTGGCCAAGGAAATGTTGCCAATCGTAGACAAGCCAACTATCCAGTTTATCGTTGAAGAAGCCCTCAAGTCTGGAATCGAGGATATCTTGGTTGTTACAGGTAAGTCAAAACGTTCCATCGAGGACCATTTTGATTCAAACTTCGAATTGGAATACAACCTCAAAGAAAAAGGGAAAACAGACCTTTTGAAGCTAGTTGATGAAACAACTGGCATGCGTCTGCATTTTATCCGCCAAACTCATCCACGCGGTCTCGGAGATGCTGTTTTGCAAGCCAAGGCTTTCGTCGGAAATGAACCTTTTGTCGTTATGCTTGGTGATGATTTGATGGATATCACGGACGAAAAGGCTGTACCACTTACCAAACAACTCATGGATGACTACGAACGTACCCACGCGTCCACTATCGCTGTTATGCCAGTTCCTCACGACGAAGTATCTGCTTACGGGGTTATTGCTCCGCAAGGTGAAGGAAAAGATGGCCTTTACAGCGTTGAAACCTTCGTTGAAAAACCTGCACCAGAGGAAGCTCCTAGCGATCTTGCTATCATTGGGCGCTACCTCCTCACACCTGAAATTTTCCAAATCCTCGAAAACCAAGCTCCAGGTGCAGGAAATGAAATTCAGCTGACAGATGCAATCGATACCCTCAATAAAACACAACGTGTATTCGCTCGTGAGTTCAAGGGGGCTCGTTACGATGTTGGAGACAAGTTTGGCTTTATGAAAACCTCCATCGACTACGCTCTCAAACATCCACAAGTCAAAGACGACTTGAAAGACTACCTCATCCAACTTGGGAAAGAGTTAGCTGAGGGGGAATAGAAGAACAGTCCTTATAAAAAGAAGAACTAGGATAGTTAGTTATCCTGGTTCTTTTTTGTATTGCTATTCTTTAAAACATCTACTTAAAAAGGAATCTGTATTTCTCAGTTCACTTACTTATAAACTCCATCGAAACGGTCTCAAACTTCATGAAAGCGCTATGATATTATTTGTTTTTTAACAAAAATAGGAGTACAATGAATTGGTATAATAAAATAAAAAGCACCGAATCGGTGCGCATTACTGATTATGGATAACCATATTTTAACTCAAAAGAAAAATCTTTTGGCTGTGTTGTTTCGAATGGTTCCAAAACTTTTTTGTATGATATAACAGAATATTTTAAAAATGAAGGGGGGGTCTATGGAGATTGATGTGTTTTTTGATTATTATTTAAAATCACTTAGGTTTTATTTTGGTGATAGGTGTAAGGATATTGGATTTATAAAGTTTTTTAAAGATGAAAACAATAGTTTTATTACCATAGAGAATTATGTTTTAGAAGCATTAGTAATATTGTCAAATATTTTGAGTAAGGAGAGGATTGTGTTTTCTTGTGGATTTATTCATAGCAAGGGGGTAGTTACTGGAGTAGAAGTATGTATGAATGTATTAGAGTTAGAAAGATTAAATAATTTGTATAAGATATAGTTTTGAAGAATATTAAAAAACATTAGGTAAACTGTCTATGTAGGATGGGCGGAGTTGATAGTATCAATATTTCCTAGTTATAGAGCTGTGTTGTTTCGAATGGTTCCAAAATAATAAATAATTTTAAATTTGACTTAACTGTTGGAGTAGTCATGGTTAAATTAAATCAACCGAGTCGAATATAAGTTGTTTAGTTTTGTGGAAGCTATTAATAAGAATATAATAAGGGAGAAAGATGGGTGTAATTTTAATTTTAAAGTAATTGCGGACACTATCAAAGTAAAAGATTATGGAGAACAAATTTGTGGAATTTATCAAAAACAATAAAAAAGTAATCATTTCATCAGTTGCAGTTGGTGTTGTATTGGTATTAGGGTTTGGATGGTATTCATATTACCAACATCAAGCAGAGCAAAAAGCAAAAATTGTACAATTAGAAAAAGATAGCAAATCAGACAAAGAACAAGTTGATAAACTATTTGAATCATTTGATGCATCTTCAGATGAATCTATTTCTAAGTTGAAAGAATTATCTGAAACTTCACTTAAAACCGATACAGGTAAAGACTATCTTAATAACAAAGTCAAAGAATCATCTAAAGCCATTGTAGATTTTCATTTGCAAAAAGGTTTGGCTTATGACATCAAAGATTCAGATGACAAATTCAAAGATAAAACAGCCTTAGAAAATAATGTAAAAGAAATCAATAAACAAATTGATTTTATCAAGAAAATTGATGAAACATTCAAACAAGATAATCTTGAAGAAACTACAAAATCTCTTACTGATATTGTAGATAAATTCAATAAGCAAATCGAAGCTTTGAAGAAAGAAGAAGAACAAAAAGCAGCTGAAAAAGCTAAAGAAGAGAAGAAACAATCAGAAGCTAAAACACAAGAATCTTCTGGTGGATCAAGTAGTTCAAGCAGTTCAAGTTCTAACTCATCTTCTGATTCTGGATCAAATGGTGGCGGAAGTAATTATGAAGCCCCAGCTGCCGAACAATATTCATCTGGCAACAGCAATAGCGGCGGAGGAAATGATGGCTATACAAGATATACGGGAACTGATGCTTTTGGCCATTCAGGCAGTTATCAAGCAAATCACAGCAATGGTGATGTTCGTGACGACAATGGAAACCACCTTGGAAACTATGGTGGAGGAATTACTGATTTTAGACAACGTTAATAACTATTTTAGAGCTGTGTTGTTTCGAATGGTTCCAAAAAAAGCTACTCATTTTTTGAGTAGCTTTTTAACTATTCCCCCTTACACATAACTCATTCCTTTGTAGAAAAGGAAAACGGCTAGTGTAATAAAAAGTACAGTTGCTCCGATTCGCTGGCTGGTACTATACATCTTTCTCTCCCATTTGACTGGAAAAATGACTGCTAGAAAGGCACCGCCTACTGCACCGCCGATATGGCCTGCTAGGCTGATTCCTGGAATCAAAACACTTCCGATGATATTTATCACGAAAAGTGTCAGGTAGGATTGCCCCAACTGCTGGATATAGGGGTTGCGAGTTGCGTAACGCAAGACGATAATCGCAGCAAATAGTCCGTAAAGAGAAGTGGAGGCCCCTGCTGCTACAACTTTCGGTGTGAAAGCAAAAACAAAGAGATTGCCCATCATTCCTGATAAGAGATAGAGAAAGAAAAATTTCTTAGAACCGAAAATCTCCTCCACTTGTCGTCCAAGAAAGTAGAGCGAAATCATATTGACAATAAAATGCTCCCATCCAATATGCACAAATATAGCCGAAAAAAGGCGCCATATCTGCTCAGGGAACAGACGAATGATCGGTCCATACATGGCTCCAAACTGAAGCAAGGTATCTGCTCGTTCAAAATTTAAACCTGTAAGAACCAACATCAAAAGAAATACCAATGCCGTTACTAGGAGGAAGAAACTAGTCACAGGATAGCGTTTATCAAAGATTTCCTTCATAGATTAGCACCTCCTGGACGGGAATATCATGGTCTTCCAAGTTAAACTCCTGAACCTGACAAGGATAAATTGTACTCAGGTTCTGCCCAACAAAATGTTCCAGATAGCGGTCGTAGTAGCCTCCACCATATCCAATCCGATAGCCCTCTGTTGTAAAAGCCAAGCCCGGAACATGAATCAAATCAATCTGAGACGGTTCCACCACTTCCAAGTCTCCTTGCGGTTCCAGTAAACCAAAGGAGGTTTTTACCAACTGCTGCGGATCGTAGACCACAAACTCCATTCGCCCCTTGGGATAGGTTTTGGGTATCAGAACCTTTTTGCCGTCCTTCAGCGCCTGCTCGATCAATTCTTGCGTTTGAAATTCATGTAGAAAGGAGAGATAGGTTGCAATGACCTTAGCTTTTTGGTAAAAAGGGTGTTGTAAGAAACGCTCGGTTAAAGCTCGATCCATAGCCTGTTTTTTCTCCTGAGATAAAGCCTTCATTTCGTGTAAGACTTGCTTGCGTAGTTCTGCTTTCATAGACAACACCTCTACTCAGCTGCCTTATGTTTCAGGAAACTAGATACTGCTTCCACCCCAACGGCTAAGGCTTCTTCCCTAGGACTCATCTGAGGATGATGAAGGGCGTAGGGACTATCGATACCCAGCCAGAACATAACGCCATCAACCTTCGAAAGGAGATAACCAAAGTCCTCACCAGTCATAGCTGGCTCGATATCAATCAACTCGATTCCGTCTTTCTCTTCAAAAAAGTCCATCAGTTCACGCGCCAAGGCTGGATTGTTCTCAACAGGTAGGTAGCCTCCTTGCTTGAGTTCTACTTCGACTTCCATATCAAAGGCTGCTGCAACACCTTCTGCGACTGTCTTGACTCTTTTTTGTACCAAGAGGCTCATGTCCTGAGTCAAGGCACGAATAGTTCCGTGTAAAAAAGCTGTGTCTGCAATGACATTGTTGGTTGTTCCAGCTTGGAAAAGGCCGAAGGTCACCACCGCTCCCTCGATTGGATTGACATTGCGGCTGACAACTGACTGTACTTGGGTTACAAAGTAACTAGCAGCCACCAAGGCGTCATTGGCTTCATGCGGAAAAGCTGCGTGTCCTCCTTTTCCTTTGAAACGAATCTTCACCTCACAAGTCCCTGCAAAGAGCGTATGGGTATTGGTAGCAATCTGTCCGACCTTCAAATCCGGACGAACATGGAGACCATAAAATTGGTCTGGCAACCAGTCTCTAAAAGCACCATCTTCATACATGAGCATACCACCAGCTTCATTCTCCTCAGCAGGCTGAAATAGGAAGAGCAGATTATTCTTGGGTTGCTCCTCAAGGGCGCGCTCAAGACAGCCTAAGGCAACAGTCATATGAAAATCATGGCCACAAGCATGCATGCGACCTTGGTGTTGAGAAGCAAAAGGCAGGCCTGTTTGTTCGACGATAGGCAGGCCATCAATATCTGTCCGCCAACCAATGGTACGCTCCGGCTGACTTCCCTGCAAATAGACCAAAATTCCTGTTCGCCAAGTACGAACTTGAACAAAGTCCTTGCCCGCAATCAATTTCTCAATCACATCCAGCAAATAAGCCTGAGTCTCGAACTCCTCCAAGCCAATCTCTGGAATCTGGTGTAAATCTCGTCTAGTCTGAATCAAATCTAACATCTATCGATCCTCCTTTTGATAGAAGAAAGAGGCTGGAAAAAGGGTTCCGCCTCTTTTTTACTTTTGCAATTACAAGGTACGAAGCGCATCTTCTAGCGCTGTTTTTTGTTGGGTTTGGCTGTCGATTTCTTTGATGATACGAGCCGGAACGCCTGCTACCACAACATTTTCTGGGACATCTTGAGTCACGATAGCTCCTGCAGCGACAACTGAACCACTACCGATTTGGACACCTTCGATGACCACTGCATTGGCTCCGATAAGAACATTGTCCCCGACACGGACTGGATAGGCACTAGCTGGCTCAATCACACCTGCTAAAACTGCCCCTGCACCAACGTGGCTATTCTTCCCAACGATGGCACGACCACCAAGGATAGCACCCATATCAATCATGGTTCCTGCACCGATTTCTGCTCCGATATTGATAACCGCTCCCATCATAATGACAGCATTGTCACCAATTTCCACTTGGTCACGGATAATAGCACCTGGTTCGATACGAGCGTTGATATCACGCTTGTCTAGCAAGGGAACTGCCGAATTACGAGCATCTTGCTCGACAATATAATCTTGATTTTCTACCAAGCCTTCGAGAAGCGGAGCGATATCCTTCCAATCTCCAAAAAGAACATTGCCTAGTTTGACAACAGAGCTAGGAACAGCAGACGCTAGTTGTCCTTCAAAGGTTACTTTGACACTGGTTTTCTTCTCTGCATTGGCGATAAATTGGATGATTTCTTGGGCATTCATTTTTGTGGCAGTCATAGGCGCCTCCTGGTTCATTATAATGATACCTATTCTACCAAAAAAGACTTCAAATTTGAAGCCTAAACTATCAAAATAATCGTCTTTACTTCCCTTCTTTGGCTTCTTCGATAGACAAGAAGACCATAGGGACGATGATCAAAATCATGGCCAAAACTAGAAATCCATCTAGGACGAGACCGAGAAAGAGGACGCTCAATAGCGCTGAAGAGAGAGGCTCGCTAGCGCTCACTACAGAGACAACCAGAGGAGAAACGAGAGAGACGGCCTTCATAGACAGGAAGAAGGCAAAAGCTGTTCCAAATACGGCAATAATCAAACAAATCATCACGCTGCTAGCATCCAACTGGAAGGTGACATGATGGACTGGATAGAGCAGATTGCTAAAGAGCCCTGCGAGAATCATCCCCCAACCAACAGTGGGTACAAAACCATAGTGGCGGGCAAATCGTTGGGGAAGGATGACATTAAACATGACCCCTACTGCACTGAGCAAACCTGTCACTAGAGCCAAGGGTGTCATGGATAACTGGGACAAGTCCCCTTTTGTGGCCATCAAAAAAACACCTAGCATGGCAATCAAAACATAAAGAATCGCTGTAATCGAAGCCTTCTTCTGGTAGACAATGCGATTGTAAAACAAAATAAAAACGGGGCTGATAAATTGTAAAATGGTTGCCGTCGTCGCATTGGAATACTCAACACAAAGATAAAAGAAAAACTGCACAGAAAAAATACCTAGAATAGCATAGGCTAAAAAAGGTAGATAATTTTTCTTATCTTTCCAGATATCCAACAAGCGACCACGCAACTGAAAGGCAGATAAAGCTAAAACCAAACTCCCCGCCACCAGCAAACGCATAGAGGTAATCCAACCAGACGATACTGGGTAATGAGTGAAAAAATACTCTCCTAAAATCCCGCAAATCCCCCAAATCAGACCTGAGAACAGTGAATACAAGGTTCCCTTAAAAATCTTCTTTTGATACTTATTCATTCCCTTATTGTAACACGAAATAGAAAAAGAAAAAAGTAGCTAAGAGAAGAAAAATTGCCTCTTGCTACTTTTTTTATTATCGATTAAATAGACGGAAACGACCTGACGAACCACTTTGAGTGTTGTTGTTCGAATTTGCCCCTGAACTACTGCTTGAACTTGATCCACTGCTTGAACTTGGAGGAGTCACTGCAGGTAGGCTTCCAAGAATGGTTTTCCAAGCGTTCAGATAGTCTGCGTCGCTTCCTCCGATGGCAAAGCGGTAAGTGGTTACTGGCGCTCCTTCTTTGCTAGCCCAGTAGCTTGTCACTGTAGAACCAGAAAGTTCGATTTCCTTACCATTGATGGATACTTTGCCGGGCTTTTGGCCTGTTGATCGGAGAACTTGGGACTTAGTCACACTTGGGTCAAGATTAAAGCGATCATTTCCCCATATTCCAGGTTCAGCTTGCTGGATAGCATTGACCAAGTAAGCCATGTATTTGGCATTTCGGTAGTGACCAGCACCCTTGGCTAGTGGTCGGTTATCATCATGACCTAACCAGCCACCTAGAGTCAATCTCGGAGTAGAAAGCATGAGCCACATATTTTCATCTTCATTAGTCGTACCAGTTTTTCCAATCCAGTCAGCACGAGCTAGGCCTGGATTGATCGAAGCCAAGTCGGTCTGGAAGCTAGAAGTAATCCGAGAAGAAATGACGTCACGGAGCAGACTTTGCATGATGGTTGCTGTCGCTTTTGAATAAACCTGCACAGGCTCATCCTTATGCTCATAGACCACTCGACCATCCGTTGATTCGATCTTGGCAATCATGTGTTTCTTGTGGTAAACTCCGTTGTTGGCTATGGTCTGATATCCGTTGGTATGCTGGGCAACTGTAACCTCAATTCCTCCACCCATCGGTAAACTTTCAATGCCATATTCTGGGATTTCATAACCCATTTTTTCCATATATCCCTTGACATCGACGCCTTTCTCTCGAAGCGTACGATAAGTCCAGTAGGCTGGAATGTTCCATGAATAGTTGAGGGCTTCTCCCAAGGTCACCATCGCTGTACCAGGACTATTGACATGCATGATGGGATTGCCGTTTGAGAAGTTTGTCGGATAGTTTGATAAGATACTTGCACTTCCCATCAAACCTTGGTCAATGGCGATACCATAGGCCAGTATAGGCTTAGTAGTTGAAGCTGGAGAACTTTTGGTATCGATAGCGTGATTGTTCTGATTTTCTTGATAATTACGACCACCAACAAATCCAAGGATGGCTCCCGTTTGGTTGTCCATGAGGACATTCCCTACTTCAGGCTGGCCTGTCGAATCATCTACCAAACTGCCGTAGTTAGCAACTGCATTTTGCATAGCAGTGTGGACGTTTTTATTAATAGTCGTGGTGATCTTATAGCCACCATTCTCGATTTCCTTCGTCGCTAGATCGCGGTAAGCTTTTTGGATCGATTCATTTTTTTGCTCTTGCGCAGAAACATTATCTCTCTGGATGAGGTAGTCGTACATCCGATCAGTTGCTTCTGCCAAGGTTGCATAGTAGAGATAGTCACGCGAAGTACCACTGACACTACCTGATGGTAGAAAGTCTTGCTTGAAGTCATAATCCTTGTACTTGTCGTAGTCTTCCTGACTCAGAGCTCCTGTCCGATACATATTGTAGAGGACATCCTTGGCACGCTTGATTCCCAAGGCCATATCCTCATCGCTCTTCATACTGCCGTCAGATTCATAAGGAGAATAACTAATAGGACTCTGGGGCAAACCTGCGATAAAGGCAGCTTGAGGTATTGTCAAATCCGATGCATTGACTCCAAAAATTCCCTCTGCAGCCTGCTGGGCACCTGCAATATTTTGTCCCTTGTGATTGCGTCCAAAAGGAGCAATATTAAGGTAGGTTGTCAAGATCTCATCCTTACCCATGGCCCGTTCTAAAGCCAAGGCATCAATAATTTCTTTAGCCTTACGAGCTAGAGTGGGAGCGTCCCCCACCACTTGCTGCTTGATGACCTGCTGAGTCAAAGTCGAACCACCACTAGACGATCCCAAACCGACAAAGGTTCCGAGAGTCGCACGAATAACGGCCTTAGGCACAACTCCCTTGTGCTCATGGAAATGCTCGTCCTCTGTCGCAACAATAGCTTTCTTAAGGTTGTCTGAGATAGCATCTGAAGCGACTGAAGTGCGCAATAAATCGCCCTCGATTGAGGCAATGGTACTACCGTCAGAATAAGTGATTTCTGAGATGGAGGCAATATCCTTCACTTGTTTGACCAACTCTTCTGCTTGAGGTACCTGGGCCTTGTCAAATAGAGCAACCCCATAGCCCATGGCCACACCCGCTCCCAAAAGACCTCCGATAAAGGCTAGGATAAAGAGAGTGTTGAAGGTCACTTTAAAAGCACTCAAAATCTTAGCAAAAATGGACCCTACCCTTTTGAGTTTGTTAGAAGAAGCTACTTTCTTATCAGTCTTTTTACTTGCTTGTTTTTTCTTCCATTTGGCAGTTAGTTGCTGGAAAAAATGCAGCATTTTTGTTTTTAATTCATCAATTCTTTTTTTCATGAATGTCCTCACTTTCTCTATTATACCATAAAAGGCAAACTTTCAATAAAATAGGCACTTTCTTCCCTATTCCACTAGGCTATTGCCCAAGTTTGTGATACAATAGGTAGAAACAATATTTTATAAAGGAGAAAAGACACATGCACATTTTTGATGAGCTAAAAGAGCGTGGTTTGATTTTTCAAACGACTGATGAAGAAGCTTTGCGTAAAGCCCTAGAAGAAGGTCAAGTTTCTTATTATACCGGCTACGATCCAACTGCTGACAGCCTTCACCTAGGTCACCTTGTAGCAATCTTGACAAGTCGTCGTTTGCAACTAGCAGGTCACAAACCTTATGCGCTCGTTGGCGGTGCTACAGGTCTCATTGGAGATCCGTCCTTCAAAGATGCTGAGCGTAGTCTCCAAACAAAAGACACAGTAGATGGCTGGGTCAAGTCTATCCAAGGACAACTTTCTCGTTTTCTTGACTTTGAAAATGGTGAAAATAAAGCTGTCATGGTCAACAACTACGACTGGTTTGACAGCATCAGCTTCATTGACTTCCTCCGTGATATCGGAAAATACTTCACTGTCAACTACATGATGAGCAAGGAGTCTGTTAAAAAACGGATCGAAACAGGGATTTCTTACACAGAGTTTGCCTACCAAATCATGCAAGGTTACGACTTCTTTGTCCTAAATCAAAACCACAATGTTACCCTGCAAATCGGTGGTTCTGACCAGTGGGGAAATATGACAGCTGGTACCGAATTGCTTCGTCGTAAGGCTGACAAGACAGGCCACGTTATCACAGTTCCCCTTATCACTGATGCGACTGGTAAGAAATTTGGTAAATCAGAAGGAAACGCAGTCTGGCTCAACCCTGAAAAGACTTCTCCATACGAAATGTACCAATTCTGGATGAACGTCATGGACGCTGACGCTGTTCGCTTCTTGAAAATCTTTACCTTCTTGTCACTCGATGAGATTGAAGACATCCGCAAACAGTTTGAAGCAGCTCCACACGAACGCTTGGCTCAAAAAGTCCTGGCTCGTGAAGTCGTGACTCTTGTCCACGGAGAAGAAGCTTACAAAGAAGCCCTCAACATCACTGAGCAACTCTTTGCTGGAAACATCAAAAACCTTTCTGTCAAAGAACTCAAACAAGGACTTCGTGGAGTGCCAAACTACCAAGTACAAGCAGACGAAAACCACAACATCGTGGAAATCCTCGTATCATCTGGTGTAGTCAACTCAAAACGCCAAGCCCGTGAAGATGTCCAAAACGGAGCCATCTACATCAACGGTGACCGCATCCAAGACCTTGACTATGTCTTGAGCGACGCAGACAAGCTCGAAAACGAACTAACTGTTATCCGCCGCGGGAAGAAGAAATACTTCGTCCTTACATATTAAAAAGCAAACTGGAGGCATTTGCCATCCAGTTCTTTTTTTGCTAGACTTAAACTATGAATACAAACCTCAAACCAAAACTTCAACGTTTCGCTACTGCGACTGCCTTTTCCTGCCCTATCTGCCAAGAAGATCTGACCTTGGTAGAGTCTAGCCTCAAGTGTAGCAATCGCCATTCTTTTGACCTGGCAAAATTCGGCTATGTTAATCTAGCACCACAAATCAGACAACCTGCCAACTATGACAAGGAAAACTTTCAAAACCGTCAGCAAATCCTAGAAGCTGGCTTTTATCAGACTATCTTAGAAGGCATTTCTGACCTACTAGCGACTAAATCATCTGCAAAAACTGTCTTGGACATCGGTTGTGGCGAAGGCTTCTACTCTCGTAAACTCCAAGAAAATCACCCGGACAAAACCTTCTATGCCTTTGATATTTCAAAAGACTCGGTCCAAATCGCTGCTAAGAGTGAACCCAACTGGGCAGTCAATTGGTTTGTCGGTGATCTGGCTAGACTTCCTATAAAAGACGCCAGTATGGATATCCTGCTCGACATCTTTTCGCCTGCCAATTATGGAGAATTTCGCCGTGTTTTATCCAAAGACGGTATCTTGATAAAGGTCATCCCAACTGAAAATCACCTCAAAGAAATCCGTCAAATAGTGCAGGACCAACTGACAAAGAAGGACTATTCCAACCAAGATATCAAAGAACATTTCCAGGAACATTTCAGCATCCAATCTAGTCAGATTGCTTCCTTAACAAAACCTATCACAGCAGAGCAACGCCAAGCCCTGCTTGCCATGACGCCTCTCCTCTTTCATGTTGACCAGACCAAGATTGACTGGAGCCAACTGACAGAGATTACCATCGAAGCAGAGATACTTTTGGGGAAAGTAGGGTAAATCAATCTTTCAGATAAGACAAAAATCCGCACACTTGATTAAGGTGCGGATTTGATTATAGAAAACTGAGATATTTTAAATCTATCTCTATTCCCCTCCTATCCTATACTTTTAGCAGTGACAATTTATGAAGTTTATCGATGGTTAGTTTTCGAAGTTTTGATTTTTTTGTATTTTTGAGAGCCCAATAACTTAGCGCGAGTAGAGTAACAATCCATAAAAGAGATACGATTAAACTATCAAAATTTAATTTAAAATCAGCTTTATTAAAAAAGTCAACATAAACACCTAAGAAAGTTGTGTCCATAAAATTCTTAATTTCTGAACTAACTTGTGAAAACATTGGTAAGAATGATAAAGCTAACATGGGAATTAAACCATACACTTGAGCCTGTGTTTGTGTTTCTGATATAGAACCAATAACTAAATTCAGAAGTATAGTACATAAGGCTACTAACGAAACTACAGCAAGATATACAGGGTAATCTGTTCCAAAATCAAATTCAACCATTATAGGGAAGGCAATCATTGCTACTGAGGCAAAGATTACAGGATAAAACAAAACGGAAACAAGATATTCTCCACGGCGAACTCCGCTTAAGATAAGAGTTTTAAAAATTCTTTTTTCTTTTTCCTCTGCAATAGAGTTTGAAATCATTGACCCAGAAGAAAATGAGAATGCCATTGTTAAAGAACTAAACAATAGTGTTTTCCCTTGAGTGCCATCTGTATTCATAAAATTTTGGAAAAGCAGAACTAGAAAGAACGGGAATATTACCTGAACTAAAGTGTTTTTGTTATTCAATAATACTTGTGTCCTCAACCAAATAAGGGCTAAAATTCGTTTAAGCATCTAATTTTTCTCCTGTCAATTTAATAAAAATATCTTCAAGTGTTGGTTCACATGAGTGAATCGTCATCATTTTTTTATAATCTTCTTGCTGCAAGTCTTCAAAGCGCACTACCTTTTTAGTAGAATCACTATAAGTTACTGCAACTTTTTTTTCCGTGTTGTATTTTTGTATAATTTCGCTTGGGCTTCCTTGTTCAATAAGATCACCTTTATTCAAAAGAGCTAGGTTATCACATAATAAAGTCGCCTCATTCATATCATGAGTAGTTAAGAAAATGGTTGTTCCTCTTTCCTTTAACTCCTGTAGTAATTTGTGAATCTTCTTTGAGGTGGTGGGATCTAACCCACTTGTAGGTTCATCTAAAAATAGAACTTTAGGGTAATTGATTAAAGCACGAGCTAAAAGCATTCGTTGACGCATTCCTGTAGAAAGTTTTTCAGCTGGGGTGTCTTTACTATCATACAGACCAACTTGTTTTAGAATTTCTTCAATTCGAGATTTTGAAACTCCGTATAGTCTTGCAAATAGCAACAAGTTATTGTACAAACTTAACTTTTCGTAATAACCACTTGTGTCACCTACTAAACCTAACTCTTCAAAATCTGACGGAAGTAATTTTTGAGAATCTTTCCCTAATAATTCTGTCTTTCCGCTGTTAGCCTGTAGCTGTCCTGTCAGAATATTGATCATTGTTGTCTTCCCTGAACCAGATGGACCTAGGAATCCAAAAATTTCTCCTTCGTTTATTGAAAAACTAATTTGATTTAAAGCAATATTATCTCCAAATCGCTTTGTAACTCTTTCTACCTTAATCATTTTATTACCTCTTTCTAATGATAAATTGTATTTTAGAAACTTCACTCACTCCCATCGGTTATGTCAACAACTCTAATTCTAGGCTTTAAGTTGGAGTCCAGTTTGATTTCCCTCATTTCATTTGGAAGCAAGAGAACTAATTTTAGCAACTTCTCATCAAGTGTTACTTTACATAGGCGTCTGCTATCTAGACTATTTTTTATAATCAGATAATTCTTCTTGACAAACTTTTCATCCATATAATAGTCAATTGTTTTTACCATATTTTCCTCCCGCCTGCTAATCTCCATCCCATTAAATAGGAATGTTTCTAGCATTGCGCTCTTCTTAACTTATTTACAATAACAGTATATACCTTACGAGAGTAAAAAAACAGGACATTTATGTCCACTGACATTTATGTCCTGTTTTATATTGAAATTATGAAAAATCCTTATTTTTTTCCTCTATCACTCGATTTTTAAAATTCATGTCATTCAAAAATTCTGCTCCGTTAATAGCTTTTTCATAGTATTGTAGGGCTTTTTCTTTATCTTTTTCTCCATATAAGTAATATTTTGCTTCAATGAAGTCTACAGTTGGTTTTAAACTAGTATCTCCGATGTCAATCATAATTTCTCTTAAAATGCTCAATATTTCAGGTATAAATTCATGATAATCGATGTCAAGCTGATAAAGGACTAAACCTATTAGCACCCTTTGAAGCAAGTGAATATAGTTTGTATCATCATAATTTGTTTGAGATACAATATTTAGACAAACTTTTTTTAAAGTTATTTCATCTCGTTCTGCATTAACCGCTAAAGATAAAAAATACAAGTACAATAGTAGTAGATCATTTGTCGAATATTCTGTTCGCAGCATTGTTTGCTCAAAATACTCCTCAATTAAACCTTCCCCAAATTCAGCGTTTTCAGAAACATATACATCATCAATGGCTTGTAGGACTTCAACTGCTACTTGCTCATCTTCAGGTAGTTGGTCATAAAAGCGTTCCTGAATTTCCTCAAAGATTTCCTCACGTTGACGAATTTTTTCTTCATCTCCATGAATAGATTGACGAATCAATTTCGTTTTTAGTTTTAAATACTCTTTAGGAACAATTAACAAGCCCTCGTCAATTAGCTGAGATATTGAAACTCCCAATACTTTGGCTATATAGTCTAGTTTCGCTAAACTGGGCAAGTTATTTCCTGTTTCAATTCGGCCCAACTGACGAACAGTCAGTTCTTTTTCATCTCCACAAAAGGCTTCCCTACTCAATCCCTTTTCAGTCCGTAAGGTACGAATCCGTTTCCCAATTTCTAAATTACTCATAATAAGCCTCTTCAAATTCTAATTTGATATTCAAACAACTACTTGTATACATTCCTATTTTAACATACTTTCTTACAATTTTCAGATAAAAATAATGATAACTAATAGTTTTAAGCCACCACTCTATATAACTGACCCATTTTAATATAGTATCTGAGGTCTATCTCTACTCAAGTATTCAAAAAAGCGAATTTCAATTGAAACTCGCTTTTTACAAAATGTATTAGTATGAATTTGTATCTTAGTTCAAGTGCCAGATATCCTCATTATACTGAGCGATTGTACGGTCAGATGAGAAGAATCCTGCTTTGGCAATGTTAACGATGACTTTATCCAACCATGCGTCACGGTCTTCGTAGTCAGCAAGCATTTGCTCTTTGACTTTGATGTAGTCTTCCAAGTCAAGGAGAGTCATGAACCAGTCTTTGTTGATCAATTCGTTATAAAGACGTTCCAAGCGTTCTTTCTTACCTACTGCAAGAACAGCATCGCTCACAATGAAGTCAACCAATGGTTTGATAGCTTCACGAGCATAGAATTCGCTTGATTTGTAGGCTGCTTTTGCGTAAAGGTCGATAACAGTTTCAGAATCTTCACCGAAGATATAGATGTTGTCGTCGCCAACCAACTCAGCGATTTCCACGTTAGCTCCGTCCATAGTACCAAGAGTCAAGGCTCCGTTCAACATGAATTTCATGTTACCAGTACCTGAAGCTTCTTTAGAAGCAAGTGAGATTTGTTCTGAGATGTCACATGCTGGGATAAGGAAGCTTGCTGCAGTAACGTTGTAGTTTTCAACCATTACGACTTGCAAGTGTGGAGCTACTGCTGGGTCATTTGCAATGACTTCTGACAAGCAAAGGATCAAGTGGATGATGTCTTGAGCGATTGTGTAGGCAGGAGCCGCTTTACCACCAAAGAATACTGTGATTGGACGAGCAGGGATGTTACCAGCCTTGATGTCCAAGTATTTGTGAATCACATACAAAGCGTTCATTTGTTGGCGTTTGTACTCGTGAAGACGTTTGATTTGGATATCAAAGATAGAGTTTGTATTGATTTCCACACCTTGATGTTCTTTCAAGTGTCGAGCCAATTTACGTTTGTTGTGAGCCTTGATTTCTTCAAGTTTTGCTTTAAGGGCTGCTTTATCTTCGTAAGACAAGAGTTTTTCAAGTTCATCCGCTTCATGGTGCCAACCACGTCCAATAATTTCATCCAAGTAGTGAGACAAGCGTGGGTTAGCATGCATGAGCCAACGACGGAAAGTAATACCGTTTGTTTTGTTGTTGAATTTTTCTGGGTAGATGTCGTAGAAAGCTTTCAACTCAGAGTTCTTCAAGATTTCAGTGTGGAGTGCTGCTACCCCGTTAACACTGTATCCGTAGTGGATATCCATGTGAGCCATGTGTACACGTCCGCTCTCGTCGATGATTTGGACAGCTGGGTCTTTGTATTCTGCTTTCACACGACGGTCCAATTCTTTGATGATTGGTACCAAGTGAGGAACCACTTCTTCCAAGAATTCAAGAGGCCATTTTTCAAGGGCTTCAGCAAGGATTGTGTGGTTCGTGTAGGCAGTCATGCTACGAACGATAGAGATTGCTTCATCAAGTTCGATACCACGTTCAGTCAAAAGACGGATCAATTCAGGGATCACCATTGATGGGTGAGTATCGTTGATTTGTACAACTGCGTAGTCCGCAAGGTCATGCAAGTTGCTTCCTTTTTCGATTGCTTCATCGATGATCAATTGCGCACCGTTTGAAACCATGAAGTATTGTTGGAAGATACGGAGCAATTCACCTTGACGGTCACTATCGTCTGGGTAAAGGAAGAGAGTCAAGTTGCGAGCGATGTCTGTCTTGTCAAAGTTGATACCATCTTTGATGATTGAAGAATCAACTGAATCCAAGTCAAACAAACGCAAGCGGTTTTTAGTCGCTGTTTTGTAACCAGGTACATCGATATCGTAAAGAGTTGATGTCAAGGTAAAGTATGCAAATGGCACTTGGTAGCTACGGCTTGAGCGTACCAACCAGTTTTGCTCTGTCAACCAAGCGTTAGGAATCGTTTCTTGTTGGTTGTTTTTAAGAACTTGTTGGAAAAGACCGTAGTGGTAGTTCAAACCAACCCCGTCACCATTCAAACCAAGAGTAGCGATTGAGTCGATAAAGCAGGCTGCCAAACGTCCCAATCCACCGTTCCCTAGAGATGGTTCCAATTCTACTTCTTCGATTTCGATCAACTCTTTACCGGCATCAGCAAGTTCTTTTTTCACATCGTCGTAAAGACCAAGGTTGATCAAGTTGTTTGACAAGAGTTTACCAATCAAAAACTCAGCTGAGATGTAGTAAACTTTCTTCTTACCAGTGTTGACTGGTTTTTGGCTACTAGCAAGCTTGCTGTAGTTGAGAAGAGCAAGGTAAAGTTCTTCGTTACTACATTCTGCAATGGTTTTATTGTAACGTTTTTGTACAAATTCTTTTAGTGGTAACATTTTTGTGTCTCCTGATAATGTCTTATTTCTTTAATTCTACCAAATTCTCATTGACTCGGCGATAAATTGTAGTCAAGTCAAGCAAATTGTCCTCGACAGCTGGTGTCAATTGATCTTCAGTCATACGCCAAGACCAGTTTCCGCCAAGAGTAGATGGGTAGTTCATGCGAGCCGCCTCATCCAATTCTAGTAAATCTTGCATAGTGGCAATAGCCATGAAGCTCACTGATGAAAATACTGTGCGAAGCATTGCGTGTGGCACTGTTTCATACTCTTTACGGTTCGTGTAACGAGCCATGTACTCACGAGTTGGATCATCGATTTCATTACGGTACCAACCAAGAACCGTATTGTTATCGTGTGTTCCTGTGTACATAACAGAGTTAGCAGGTGCCAAGTGTGGGCTATCGATACTTTCATCTTCTGGATTGAAGGCAAATTGAAGAATCTTCATCCCCGGGAAACCAGTACGTTCGCGCAACTCGATAACCTCATCTGTCATGAAGCCGAGGTCTTCTGCGATGATGTTTAGCTCACCAAGTTCTTCCTTAACGGCTGCGAAGAGTTTGTAGCCTGGACCTTTCACCCATTTACCAGGGGCCGCTGTATCGGAACCAGCAGGGATTTCCCAGTAAGATTCAAAGCCACGGAAGTGGTCGATACGAACAATATCGTAGATTTTGAAGCTTTCACGCAAGCGTTCAACCCACCATTTGTAACCGTCTTTATCCATTGCTTCCCAGTCATAGATTGGGTTCCCCCAAAGTTGACCAGTTGCAGAAAACTCATCCGGTGGACATCCAGCGATGCAAGTCGCCTTGCCGCTGACATCTGTCTTGAAGAGGTGTGGATTTGCCCACATGTCGCTTGAATCTTCCGCAACGTAGATAGGCATGTCCCCAACGATCTCGATGTGGTTGTCGTTAGCGTATGCTTTCAATTTCAACCATTGTTGGAAGAAGAAGTATTGAGTCACACGGTGGTAAACCAACTTGTCTGCTAATTTCTCACGGTAGCTTTCAAGTGCTGAAGCTTTACGCTCACGAGCATCTGCATCTGGCCATTCTGTCCATGCTAGATTGTCAAAATGCTCTTTAATTGCCATATACTCAGCAAAGAGTTCAAGCCAGGCTTGGTTGTCTTGAGCAAATTTCTCAAAAGCTTTGACATCTCCCACTTCCAAGAAACGTTTGACCGCCTTCTCCAAAAGAGGACGACGTGCGTAGTAAATCTTAGCATAGTCAACTTCTGCTGGATTGCTACCGAAGTCAACACCTTCAAGATCGCTAGCTTCCAACAAGCCTTGCTCTACCAAGATGTCAAGATCGATAAAATGCGTGTTCCCAGCAAAGGCTGAGAATGATTGGTATGGAGAATCTCCATAGCTTGTTGTCCCAAGAGGGAGGATTTGCCAGTAACGTTGCTTGGTACGAACCAAGAAGTCAACGAAATCATAGGCGCTTTGGCCAAATGATCCAATCCCGTATGCTCCTGGAAGAGAAGAGATGTGCATCAACACACCACTTTGACGTTTTTTCATAATAGCACCTCATGTGTTTGTAATATAACGCTGCGCAAATTAAGGCGCAAACGTTTGCGTTATTTTAAGTATAACGCATTTCAAAAACAAATGCAAGCGGTTTTAGAAACTTTTTTTGATTTCTTTTTCTTCGAATGAATCTTGGTTCCACTGTTATTTTATGAAACGATCACTTTTCTTATAAAGTTTTTCTAATTTAAGATAGTTGAAATTAAAAACAGCCTCATTTTTGCTAAGAAATCAGCCTAATCAATGCAATCGTTTCCCTTGTGCATTTTCAAATCAAGAAAAAGAAATTTTTCCAGTTTCTTCCTATATAAAGGCATTGACAAATGTTTGAAACCTTAAAATTTTTTTAAATTTTTTTCTAAAAAAGCTTGCAACCGTTTTCTATTTGTGTTATACTAGGTTCGTAAAAGAAAACGTTTGCGTTTTCTCATTAAATTATTTTTGTTATTCTTTAGGAGGAATACACTATGTCATCTAAATTCATGAAGAGCGCTGCTGTGCTTGGAACTGCTACTCTTGCTAGCTTACTTTTGGTAGCTTGCGGAAGCAAAACTGCTGATAAACCAGCTGATACTAGCTCATCTGAAGCAAAAGAAATCACTCTTTACGTTGAAGACCAGTATAAAGCCTACGCTGAAAAAGTTGCTGCAGCTTATGAAAAAGAATCAGGTACAAAAGTTAACATCAAATCTGGTGACCAACTTGGTGGACTTGACAAACTTTCACTTGACAACCAATCAGGTCAAGCTGCTGACGTTATGATGGCACCATACGACCGCGTAGGTAGCCTTGGTACTGACGGACAACTTTCAGAAGTTACATTGAGCGACGGTGCTAAAACAGACAATACTACTAAATCTCTTGTAACAGCTGCTGATGGAAAAGTTTACGGTGCTCCTGCAGTTATTGAGTCACTTGTTATGTACTACAACAAAGACTTGCTAAAAGAAGCTCCAAAAACTTTTGCTGAATTGGAAGAACTTGCAAAAGATAGCAAATACGCTTTTGCTGGTGAAGAAGGTAAAACTTCAGCATTCTTAGCTGACTGGACAAACTTCTACTACGCATACGGACTTCTTTCTGGTAACGGAGCTTACGTATTTGGTGATAACGGTAAAAATCCTAAAGACATCGGTCTTGCTAACGATGGAGCAATCAAAGGTATCGAATACGCTAAGTCTTGGTACGAAAAATGGCCTAAAGGTATGCAAGATGGAACAGCTGCTGGAAACTTGATCCAAACTTCATTCCAAGAAGGTAAAACAGCTGCTATCATCGATGGTCCTTGGAAAGCTCAAGCATTCAAAGATGCTAAAGTAAACTACGGTGTTGCTACTATCCCAACTCTTCCAAACGGAAAAGAATACTCAGCATTCGGTGGTGGTAAAGCTTGGATCATCCCATCAAGCACTAAGAACCTTGAAGGCGCACAAAAATTTGTAGACTACCTTGTATCAACTGAACAACAAAAAGCATTCTACGAAGCAACTAACGAAATCCCAGCTAACACTGAAGCACGTGCATATGCTGAAGGCAAAAACGATGAGTTGACTACAGCTGTTATCAAACAGTTCAAGAATGCTCAACCAATGCCAAACATCTCACAAATGTCAGCTGTTTGGGAACCAGCTGCGAACATGCTCTTTGACGCTGTAAGTGGTAAGAAAGATGCTAAGACAGCTGCTAACGATGCTGTTACATTGATCAAAGAAACAATCAAACAAAAATTTGGTGAATAATTGAATTCGTTACAAGGGGGGAGAATACAAGTCCCCCTTTGATTTTATAAATTTACGAATGATTGCAGTTGCCTATCTTGTGATTGGAGACAAACTTCAATATCGTATCCTATGAAAGGAGTATTCATGGAAAACCAACAACCTAGCAAAGCAGCCTTGCTTTCAGTGATTCCTGGCTTAGGGCAAATTTACAACAAGCAAAAAATCAAAGGTTTTATTTTTCTTGCTGTAACGCTCGTTTTTGTCCTTTATTTTCTAGCCCTTGCTGCGCCTGAATTGCACAATTTGATCACTCTTGGTGACAAACCTGGTCGTGACAATTCACTCTTCATGCTGATTCGTGGTGCCTTCCACTCAATTCTTGTTGCTGTTTACGTGCTCTTCTACTTCTACAACATTAAAGACGCACATACAATTGCTAAGCGCATCAACAACGGAATTCCTGTCCCTCGTACTTTTAAAGATATGATCAAAGGTATTTATGAGAATGGTTTCCCTTACCTCTTGATCATCCCATCTTACGTCGCTATGACATTTGCGATTATCTTCCCTGTTGTGGTAACATTGATGATCGCCTTTACCAACTATGACTTCCAACACTTGCCACCAAACAAATTGTTGGACTGGGTTGGTTTGACTAACTTTACAAATATCTGGAGCTTAAGCACCTTCCGTTCAGCCTTCGGTGCCGTTCTTTCTTGGACCATCATCTGGGCCTTGTCTGCTTCTACTTTGCAGATTGTGATTGGTATTTTCACAGCAATCATTGCTAACCAACCATTTATCAAAGGAAAACGTATCTTTGGTGTTATTTTCCTTCTTCCTTGGGCTGTTCCAGCTTTCATCACTATCTTGACATTCTCAAACATGTTTAACGATAGTGTAGGAGCAATCAACACTCAAGTATTGCCTATCTTGGCTAAAGTCCTTCCTTTCCTTGACGGAGCACTTATCCCTTGGAAAACAGACCCAACTTGGACGAAGATTGCCTTGATTATGATGCAAGGTTGGCTAGGATTCCCATACATCTACGTTTTGACTTTGGGTATCTTGCAGTCTATTCCTAATGACCTCTACGAAGCGGCTTATATCGATGGTGCCAATGCTTGGCAAAAATTCCGCAACATCACTTTCCCTATGATTTTGGCTGTTGCGGCACCAACATTGATCAGCCAGTACACCTTTAACTTTAACAACTTCTCTATCATGTACCTCTTCAATGCTGGAGGACCTGGTAGCGTTGGTGGTGGAGCCGGTTCAACCGATATCTTGATCTCATGGATTTATCGTTTGACTACAGGTACATCTCCTCAATACTCTATGGCGGCAGCTGTTACCTTGATTATCTCTATCATTGTCATCTCTATCTCTATGATTGCATTCAAGAAACTACACGCATTTGATATGGAGGACGTCTAAGATGAATAACTCAATCAAACTCAAACGTAGACTGACTCAAACCCTCACTTACCTCTACTTGATCGGCCTTTCAATCGTGATTATCTATCCACTTTTGATTACCATTATGTCAGCCTTCAAGACTGGTAACGTTGTAGCCTTTAAATTAGATAGTAACATTGACTTTAGCTTTGCCAACTTCCAAGGACTCTTCACAGAAACCTTGTACGGCACTTGGTACCTCAATACTTTGATCATCGCCTTTATTACCATGGCTGTTCAAACAAGTATCATCGTCCTTGCTGGTTATGCCTACAGCCGTTACAATTTCTTGGCTCGTAAACAAAGTTTAGTCTTCTTCTTGATTATCCAAATGGTGCCAACTATGGCCGCTTTGACAGCCTTCTTCGTTATGGCCCTTATGTTGAACGCTCTTAACCAAAACTGGTTCCTCATCTTCCTCTACGTTGGTGGAGGTATCCCGATGAACGCTTGGTTGATGAAAGGCTACTTCGACACAGTACCAATGTCTCTAGACGAATCTGCAAAACTAGATGGTGCAGGACACTTCCGCCGCTTCTGGCAAATTGTTCTCCCACTTGTTCGCCCAATGATCGCTGTACAAGCTCTCTGGGCCTTCATGGGACCTTTCGGGGACTATATCCTCTCTAGTTTCTTGCTTCGTGAGAAAGAATACTTTACTGTTGCCGTTGGTCTCCAAACCTTCGTTAACAACGTGAAAAATATGAAGATTGCCTACTTCTCAGCAGGTGCTATCCTCATCGCCCTTCCAATCTGTATTCTCTTCTTCTTCCTACAAAAGAACTTTGTTTCAGGACTTACAAGTGGTGGCGACAAGGGATAATTTATCCCCGCCACCCTTTTTCATTTTGAATTTTGTTTCTAAAGTTGAAAGATTAGACACAAGACCGCAAATAGTAGCAAAACCAGCTTTTCAATAAGCAATTTATCTACTAGACTTGAAATAAAGTACATTTCTCTATATAATAATACTCATATAGAAAACACTTTTAGAAAGATGCCTATGCTTCCATATCCATTCTCGTATTTTACTAGTATCTGGGGATTTCGTAAGCCCCTGTCAAAACGTTTCGGTCTCAACTGGTTTCAATTGATTTTTACCAGTATTTTCCTCATCAGCTTGTCCATGGTTCCGATTGCCATTCAAAACAGCTCGCAGGAAACGTATCCACTGGATACCTTTATCGATAATGTCTACACACCCCTGACAGATGAAGCAATCATGGATTTGTCGGAGAATGCGCAGATAATAGATGGTAAACTGAGCTATGCTGGAACTAAAAATCAGCAAGCTTCTCTTCTAATTGGTCCAAGTCCAAGTAAGGAATTGCCAAAGGACTTGCAACTTCATTTTGATACTGAAGAACTCATCATCAGCAAGGAAAGCAAGGAATTGACTCGCATTCGCTACCACGCCATTCAAACGGAGAGTTTCCAGAGTAAGGAAGCTTTAACCCAGGCTATTTCTAAAGACTGGTACCAACAGAATCGTGTCTATATCAGTCTCTTTCTCGTCCTTGGTGCTAGCTTCCTCTTCGGATTGAATTTCTTCATTGTCTCTCTTGGAGCTAGTCTTCTCCTTTATATCACCAAAAAATCACGCCTCTTTTCATTTAGGAGCTTTAAAGAGTGCTACCATTTTATCTTGAACTGTTTAGGATTACCAACTTTGATTACACTTATTTTGGGACTTTTTGGCCAAAATATGACAACCCTTATCACTGTACAAAACATTCTTTTTGTTCTTTATCTGGTCATCATCTTTTATAAAACACATTACCGCGATCCAGATTATCATAAATAGGAGATTTTTATGCCCGTTACGATTAAAGATGTGGCCAAGGCTGCAGGTGTCTCACCTTCAACTGTAACCCGCGTTATTCAAAACAAATCAACAATTAGTGATGAAACCAAAAAACGAGTTCGCAAGGCTATGAAGGAACTCAACTACCATCCCAATCTTAATGCTCGTAGCCTCGTTAGCAGCTATACTCAAGTTATCGGTTTGGTATTGCCTGACGACTCGGATGCCTTCTACCAAAATCCTTTCTTCCCATCTGTCCTACGAGGAATTGCCCAAGTCGCGTCTGAAAACCACTATGCTATCCAGATCGCAACTGGTAAAGATGAGAAGGAACGTCTCAATGCCATCTCACAAATGGTCTATGGGAAACGTGTTGACGGCCTAATCTTCCTCTATGCTCAAGAGGAAGATCCACTGGTTAAGCTCGTAGCGGAAGAACAGTTTCCTTTCCTCATCCTCGGAAAATCCCTCTCACCCTTTATCCCCCTTGTCGACAATGATAATGTCCAAGCTGGTTTTGATGCAGCAGAGTATTTCATCAAAAAGGGGTGCAGACGAATCGCCTTTATCGGAGGAACAAAGAAACTTTTCGTTACACAAGATCGTCTAAAAGGTTACGAATTGGCACTCAAACAACACCAACTTTCGATTGATACGAACCTGACCTACTTTGCAAATGAATTTCTAGAAGAAAAGGGGTATCAATTTAGTAAGCGCCTCTTCAAACACGATCCGCAGATTGATGCCATCATCACAACCGACAGCCTTCTAGCTGAAGGGGTTTGCGACTACATCAGTAAACACCAATTAAATGTTCCCGTCTTGAGTTTTGACTCTGTCAATCCTCGACTCGATCTAGTAGCCTATGTTGACATCAATAGTCTTGAACTTGGACGAACATCATTTGAAACGATTTTGCAGATTATCAATGACGCGAAAAATAATAGACAGATTTGTTACCGGCAGTTGATTGCCCACACAATTATCGAAAAATAAAAACCAGCTCCAGAGCTGGTTTTTTCATGTCTAATTGTCTGTTTCTACAAATCGTCCTAGGATGTGGACATTTTCGGATACAGAGACGAAGGCTGTAGGATCAACTTGTTTCATGATGTGTTTAAAATCATTAAACTCTGCTCGTGTGATAACGGTAATCAAGACTGCTTTTCTCTCATGATTATAGGTTCCTTCTGCATCGTGGATCATGGTAGCGCCTCGGTGCAATTTTTTATGGATTTTTTCGATTACCTTGTCAGGATTGCTGGTCACAATCATGGCCTGCATCCGTTTTTGCTTGGTGAAGACCGCATCTGTCACACGACTGGAGACAAAAATGGTAATCATGGAGTAGAGGGCGTATTTCCAACCAAAGGTCAAGCCTGCAATCAACATGATGGTCCCATTGACCAAGAAGGAAATACTGCCGACATTCCTCCCTGTTTTCTTGCGAATGGTCAGACTGACAATATCTGTACCTCCACTGGAAATACTATTGCGCAAAGCAAATCCGATTCCCAAGCCCATGACAACACCCCCAAAGAGAGCATTGATAATGGGATCCTCTGTCAGCGTCACAACGGGCACAAACTGGATAAAAAGAGAACTCATGGATACCGTGATAAAGGTAAAAACTGTAAATTTATGTCCAATCTGATACCAAGCCAAAATCATCAGTGGGATATTAATGGCATAAAAGGTTGCGGATACGGGTAGTTGGAGACCAAACCAATGAGTACTCAAACTGGAGATAATTTGCGCCAAACCTGTCGCACCACTCGAATAAACATGCCCTGGTTGGAAAAAGAAATTGACAGCAACTGCTGATAGAAAACCGTATACCAGAGAAGCAGAAATCTTCTCATCATATTTTTCCTTAGAGATGCCCTGCAAGACTCGTAACATCTTTATCTGATAAGCAAAGCGGCGCAGATAATAGCGCCACCGCTTAATTTGTTTTGCTTGTTTCATCTTCTTCTACTTGTAAGCTAAGTTCCTCTAGTTGTTTGAGAGCGACTGTTGATGGCGCTTGTGTCATTGGATCTGTCGCCTTGTTGTTCTTAGGAAAGGCAATGACTTCACGGATGTTTTCTTCGCCTGCTAAGAGCATGACAAAGCGGTCAAGTCCGATAGCCAATCCACCGTGTGGTGGGAAACCATAGTCCATGGCTTCCAGAAGGAAACCGAACTGGTCATTGGCTTCCTCAGCTGAGAAACCAAGAGCCTGGAACATGCGTTCTTGAAGGTCTTTTTGGTTGATACGAAGGCTACCACCACCCAGCTCATAACCGTTCAAGACGATGTCATAGGCAATAGCACGGACATTGGCCAAATCACCTTCTAATTCGTGAGCTGTCTCTTCCTGTGGAAGGGTAAACGGATGGTGGGCGCTCATGTAACGACCTTCTTCTTCAGACCATTCAAACATCGGCCAGTCAACAACCCAAAGGAAGTTGAATTTGTCGCTGTCAATCAAGCCGAGCTCTTTAGCAATACGACCACGAAGGGCACCAAGGGTTGCATTCGTCACTTCAAGTGTATCAGCCACAAAGAGAACCAAATCCTTGTCTTCTAAACCAAGCGCTGCAGTCAAGTCTGCTTGGATCCCAGTCAAGAACTTGGCAACTGGTCCGTTCAATTCTCCATCCACAACCTTGACCCAAGCAAGACCTTTGGCACCGTACTGCTTGGCTACTTCGGTCATCTTGTCGATGTCTTTACGTGAATAGTTGTCCGCAGCTCCTTTGACTACAATGGCTTTAACTGCAGGAGCTTCTGAAAAGACCTTGAAGTCAACATCCTTAACCACTGCTGTCAAATCCTGAAGCAACATGTCAAAACGCGTATCAGGCTTGTCAGAACCATAAAGGGCCATGGCATCGTCATACTTCATACGTGGGAAGGGAAGGGTTACTTCGATCCCTTTTGTTTCCTTCATCACGCGCGCAATCAAGCCTTCTGTAATATCTTGGATTTCTTGCTCCGTAAGGAATGAAGTTTCCAAGTCGACCTGGGTAAACTCAGGCTGACGGTCTCCACGCAAGTCCTCGTCACGGAAACATTTAACGATTTGATAGTAACGGTCAAAACCAGCATTCATCAAGAGCTGTTTTGTAATCTGCGGACTTTGAGGAAGGGCGTAGAAATGTCCTTTATTGACACGAGATGGCACCAAATAGTCACGCGCTCCTTCTGGTGTTGACTTAGAAAGGAAGGGTGTTTCCACATCGATGAACTCTAACTCATCCAAGTAGTTGCGGATAGAATGGGTCACCTTAGCACGAAGTTTAAGATTTTCCAACATCTCTGGACGACGAAGGTCAAGGTAACGGTAACGTAGACGCGTATCATCGTTAGCCTCAATGCCATCCTTAATCTCAAAAGGTGTTGTTTTAGCTGTATTGAGTACAGTAAGGGCTGTCACGTTCAATTCAACTGCTCCCGTCGCCAATTTATCATTGGCCTGTTCACGCGCAGCAACCTGACCCGTCACCTCGATGACAAACTCACTACGAAGGCTTTCAGCTGTTGCCATGACTTCAGCTGAAACTTTTTCTGGATTGATAACCAGCTGCATAATTCCTTCACGGTCACGAAGATCGATAAAGATCAAACCGCCCAAGTCACGACGACGGGCAACCCATCCTTTCAAGGTGATTTCTTGTCCGATGTGTTCCTCACGAACACGACCAGCATACATACTACGTTTCATTGTTTCTCTCCTCTTTTATTCTGTTACTATTTTACCATAAAAGGGCAGGCTCTTCATGAAAATCAGCAGAAAAGTTTGATTGTCTGTAAAAATCAAAACGAAGAGCTAAAAAATCGTGACAACATCGAAAAATCCGATGAAGACGCCATCGGATTTTCTTATTTTGATTCTTGACCTTCTTTGCGTTTTTCTGCGATTTCAGCCGCTTTTTTAGGCAGAACAATCGCTGTTGCATAGGCCGTCGCAAAGCGCATGATTCCTGCAATAGGTGCAAAAATCACTGCTAGATTGTTGTAGAAGAAATCGCCTTTAAAGGCATAGGCAAGCCCCCCGATAATAAAGAAGAGAACGACTGCCTGTATCACTGCTAATAAAATTACTCGTTTCATGTGACCTCCTGACTCTATTATAGCATGAGTATCATCAAAAAGCCGATTAAATTATTCAAAGCGTGTAAAGAAATGCTGTAAAGAAGGCCTTTTCGACTCACATAAGCCAGACCCAAACTCAATCCCAGACTAGCATAGACTAAAAACTGTTGCAAAGTCCCTGGAAAATGAATCAAGGCAAAGAGCACACTCGATACAAGGAGAAACAGAGCTGTCTGTTTGCTATTGTCCTGCTTAGGAAAGAGATAGCGCGCCAAGATTCCTCTAAAGATGAGTTCTTCCGTCAGAGGAGCAAAGACTACCACCATAAAGAAACCAAAGACAGGCTGAGCAACTGTCAGTTGTGATACGATTTGTTGATTGACCGACGGATCATCTGGCAAAAAGAACTGGGCTGTAATCGCCACTAGCAAAACCAGGATAGGCAACCAGATATAACGATTAAAAGCAGTCGTCTGGATGCTAACCTTTTCTGTCTGATACCACTTGTAAACTCCATAAACATAGGCCCCTGACAGGGCGATATAAAGTGGCAAGACTCCATAGATTGAAGCCCCTAGTCCAAGAGCTGACAACGCCATACTCTGAACCAGACCATAACCAAAGAAAAAGGATAGAACAGCTAGAAGAAACCAGCCAAGATTTTTAAGTATTTTCATAAAGATCTCCTATTTGAAATAGCGTTTTACCATAGGTAACTGCATCACATTGATATAAACATGGATAGCTCCTACAAGCAAGAAGGCTAGCAGCTGAATCTCTCCTGTCAATAAAGAAAAGATATCAATCAAAAAATAGAGACCTGGTAAGACATACTGATTTAATTGGAATAAAATTCGAAAACTTTGTTCCAAATTAGCCTGACGTTCCCCTTCATCATAGGAGTTTACGTAGTCCAAAACATCCTTTGGTGTAGAGAAAAATTCCAAATCAAACTGACGAACAATCGCAATGGTCTTATAGAGAGATTTTTGAGCACTGAAAATCATCACTAATGCCAAAAAAGAAAGAGATAAGGTTAGGTGGCTTACATTTAGTACAATTACTTCACTTCCTGAAATGAATAGAGCCAAAAAAATCGCTACGCTTGCACTATTAAAAGCAATAGTTCCAAACTCGAGATTACGATACATTTGTACATAATAGGTTTCATTCAGATCATCATCCATTTCCTCTTGATACAAGGAGTGAAATTTTCTGCTTTTCTTTAAGAAATCGAAAGTCAAAAACATACTAATGAAACCTAACAGTAAACAAATAGATGATATCCATGGAATCACGGTTTTGACATCTAAAATGCTTCCATAGTTTTCGGTATAGGCCTTAAACATCCCTGCAAGCATGCCCAAGAAGCCTCCCAAGATCAAAGCCATTAAAAATAACAATTCACGTTTCTTTTTCATATTCAACCTCTTTCTAAACTAAACCAATCCAACTAACCACTGACCAAATGCTTTCCCTGATTCATAAATAGCTGTTAAGCCTTCTGTTCCAAGTGATACCAAAATCAAACAAACAGCAAGTAAGATAATAGCTTGATTTCTAGCTTTTTTTGCTCCATCTCCCAAGGGTTCATTCCCAAGCCAACCTGCTAGATAGGCATAGAGAGTTACTGTTATAATCCCAATCTCTGTCGAAGAGAGAAATAACAAGACTGTCACCAAACGAACGATATTGGCTTGAATGTTAAAATAATTTGCTAAACCTGCACAAACACCGGCAAGTTCTTTGTGTTCAGTATCGACTTGAAAACCCGCTAAAAACTCTTTCATATTCATTCTCCTTTTTCACTTGCTAAATTTTTTGATTTCTTTTCAATCCAGTCAACTACTGGGATGAGAGCAAAGTAAACCCAAATAAATTGGTCACTTTGATAGGGATTAAACCAGCCTAAGTCCATCCCAATCAGTAAAAACACACTGACTAATAGAACTATGGCAACTACATAATAAATCACTTTATACTTGTTCATCACTCATCCTCCTCTAAGCGAAAGACCGACTCGACGGGTTCATTGAATATCTGAGCAATCTTCAGGGCAATGACGATGGATGGCGTGTACTCATCCCGCTCAAGCAAGCTGATAGTTTGCCTGGACACGCCAGCTAGTTTGGCAAGTTCGGTCTGATTGAGGCCATCGCGAGCCCGAAGCTCTTTTAGACGATTTTTTAGCATGTCTTTTTTCTCCTTTGTTCTTATCTTGATTTCATTGTAACACATCTTTTTATTTTTGACAATCATATTTGTCAAAAAGTTTAAGATTTTTGTCATTATGCAAAAGAAAAAGGTCAGGAATAAGATCCTGACCAGTTTTTCTACTATTAAAAGCCTAATTTTTCAAAGATTTCTGAGAAGTTTTGGCTGATAGCATCAAGTAACACTTGAACTTCTTCTCGAGTTTGGTTGTTCTTAACCGTCACTTGTCCGCTTTCGACTTCGCTCTCCCCTAGCGTGATGAGAGTCTTAGCCGCAAAGACATCGGCGGACTTGAACTGAGCTTTGAGCTTTCGGTTGAGGTAGTCACGTTCTGCTTTGAATCCTTGTTGGCGAAGGGCTTGTACCAATTCCAAGGCCTTGACATTTGCTCCTTCACCCAAGACTGCGATATAGACATCTAGGGCGTTTTCGATAGGAAGAGCAACACCTTGCTTCTCAAGAATGAGAAGCAGGCGCTCTACACCAAGTCCAAAACCAAATCCAGCAGTTTCAGGGCCACCAAAGTAAGCAACCAGACCATCGTAGCGACCACCCGCACAGACGGTCAAGTCATTGCCCTCAATCTCAGTGATAAACTCGAAAATGGTGTGGTTGTAGTAGTCCAGACCACGCACCATATTGGTATCGATGATATAGTTTACTCCAAGATTCTCCAACATCTGACGCACAGCATCAAAATGAGCTTGGCTTTCTTCATCAAGGAAGTCCAAGATAGACGGCGCATTCTCCACTGCCACCTTGTCTTCTTTTTCCTTAGAGTCCAAGACACGAAGAGGATTTTCCTCCAAACGACGTTGGCTATCCTTAGACAAGGTCTCCTTAAGCGGTGTCAAATAGTCAATCAAGGCTTGGCGGTAGGCCGCACGGCTCTCAGGATTTCCAAGAGTGTTGAGGTGCAACTTGACACCTTGGATGCCAATTTCTTTCAAGAAATGGGCTGCCATAGCGATGGTTTCCACATCGGTAGCTGGATTGCTAGAGCCAAAACATTCAACACCAATCTGGTGGAACTGGCGCAAACGCCCTGCCTGTGGACGCTCATAACGAAACATTGGGCCCATGTAGTAGAACTTACTTGGCTTTTGCACTTCTGGCGCGAAAAGTTTATTTTCCACATAGGAACGGACAACTGGCGCAGTTCCTTCTGGACGGAGGGTGATATGACGGTCACCCTTATCATAGAAATCGTACATTTCCTTGGTTACGATATCCGTTGTATCTCCGACAGAGCGACTGATAACCTCGTAATGCTCAAAAATAGGTGTACGCACTTCTGCATAGTTATAGCGCTTGAAAATTTCACGGGCAAAGCCCTCAACGTACTGCCACTTGGCAGACTCGGCAGGTAAAATATCCTGCGTTCCTTTTGGTTTTTGTAATTTCATAGGGAATCCTCTTTAAACTTAATAGTCTTATTTTACCATAAATAGAGGGATTAAAACAGTGAGAAAAAATTAGGATTCAAATATCATTTTTGATATTAAGACTTGTCAAAAGGATAGCCAGCAAAGAAAGACCAACAAATAAGATCCAAGTCAACTGTATATTCCATACAGCTAGAAGTGAAAAACAAGCTGTTCCCACAGGTATGGATAAGGTAAACAATAAACCTAAAAAATTACTGGTACGAGCTAGAACCTCTGGAGCTAGATTTTTCATGAGCATGGCACTAATCTTTGGTTGAACTTTACCAGACACATACAGAGTTGAAAAGAGAAATAGTAAACCAAGTACGACTTGATTGAATACATTCGCCAGACCAACTAAACTAAGTCCTACGGTCGCCCACATCATCAATCTAGCCAGGGACTGCTTACCAAAATAATCATTGCCCGTAAGGCTACTGATGATGACTGCTAACAAAACACAGACTTGATTGATAAATAGTGTCTCTGTGTAAGAAAAATTCAAGAGAGAATGGCTCAAAAAGAAGATATTATAAATTCCACCCAAAGCGCCACCCAAGGCATTGATAAGCAAGACAGCAAAGAGCATAAAACCAAAGTTTTTCTGTCCGCTTTTAAGAAAAACGAGACGTAAATTTCGATAAATCGTTAGGAACTGGTCTTTGATAGGAAGCTTCTCATTTTTTAGTGATTCACCACCAGGAGATGAAATCGACAGGCTTAATTTGCTTTTTCCTAAAAAGAGAATAGAGGCTGATACTAGGAAAAAACAGGCATTGATTCCCGCAACGAGGGAAAAATTGTTAACCGATAGCCCTAAAAGCCAGACTCCGAAAGCTTGACCACCAATAGCTGAAATATAGGTGATGAACTGGGAAAAAGAATAAGCCTCCATCAAATCATTTTCAGCCACTTTTTCCTTAATGAGAGGCATGCGCAAACCACCAGCAAAATCACTGATGATATCACTAATGACATTAATCAAACACAGGCTAGAAAAGGCAAAGAAACTAGCTTGCTGGACAACTAAAGCTGCTAGAAAAAATAAAACCGCCTGAAACAAACCGCTATAGACCATCCATTTGACCTTGTCCCTCGTATAATCTGCCCGAATCCCTACAAAAACTGTAAAGAGAGTCGGAAGAATCATGACAATATTCGCCATAGCAACCGCAAAAGATGCTTGTGGTAAGGTCGATGCATAGACGATAAATACCAGGTTAAAAATCGAAGCACCAAAAGCATTGAAGAATCGTGACAAAGTCAAGAGTCGATAAGCTTGATTTCTAAACAATAATTTCATAGATAATCTCCCTTCCTGTTCTAATCCCTATATGAAGTATGACTATAGTATAGCACTTAGAAATTTAAGAGGGAGAACTTTTGAATATATGCAACAAATAAAAAAAGATAGAACTTCTTTAATGGCCTGAGAGAGATCAGGAGTTCTATCGCTTCAAATTTTAAATTATTTTCTTACCTTGCAGATATTCAAGCATCAGTCGTTTTTCTATAGTATTCGGCAGATTTGTTACAGCCAAGCATCTCAAAAATACGGACAGCATCTTCCATCTTTTTTTGTCCTTCCTTAACTCTGCCTTGCTTGCTATCAAGGAGACCTTCCGCCCACAAATAGACAATTCGGAAATAGGTCTCGTTTTCCTTGTAGAAATGCTCTTCGATAACACGTTTAAAATAATAGGCATTGGTAAATTCTTCACACTCAATGCTAGCTAAAAAACCATTCAATAGCATAGTATGAAAAAGGTTTCGGTTGCCCTTCGTCTCCATTAGAAAATCAGATTTTCGGACCATTTCTCGTACATATCTAGTAAAAAGAGGAACAGATAAGAGTGGGGAACTAACTGAGAACAAATTAAGTTCATAGTTCCCCCAAATCTCGGTAGAAAACAGGTAATCATGAAGGACTTCCCCTTCCTCTGTTGTCAACTCTACCGTTTCATCCATGCTCTTCATATAAGACTTGATCATAATGGCATTTAGAATATGTTTTTGTTTGTTTTGAGAATTAGCATACTTTTGATACTCCTTGCGATACAAGTCCTCGAGAGGTGCTATGTTCTTTGGGTCCAAGATATCTGTGATTTCTTTTCTCAACTCAGAATCTGTATCATACTGAAAACCTCTCGCCAGAAAGAGGATTTCCTCTACACTCGCAGATATATTTTCTAGGGCAAACAGAAACTTTCCCACCGAAAGTTCACTCTGACCTGTTTCAAATCGGGACAACATGGACGGCGAAAATTGTCCACCAGTTGCTTGTCTCAGCGAGATATTTCTTGACTCTCGTAATTGTCTAAAGACTTTTCCAATCTGCTCCATAGACTTCCCCTTAATTGAGTATTTTCTTCATTTTATCATATTTTTCAGAAAATTCATCAAAAACTTGCCAAATTGTCAGAATTATGAGAAAATAGAGGATATTTATCACGTGGAGGGACTGTTATGAGAGACGATATCAAAATCAATGACCGCGCTTTGGCCTTACAAGACCAAATTATCGAAAAACTAGAGAAGGTTTTTGACACAGATGTGGAATTGGATGTTTACAATCTAGGGTTGATTTATGAAATCAATCTGGACGAAACAGGTCTCTGCAAGATTGTCATGACCTTCACCGACACTGCCTGCGATTGTGCAGAAAGTTTGCCTATCGAAATCGTCGCAGGTCTAAAACAAATCGAGGGTATCGAAGATGTCAAGGTTGAAGTTACCTGGTCGCCTGCCTGGAAGATCACACGAATCAGTCGCTACGGCCGTATTGCCCTTGGACTGCCACCTCGTTAAGTAGGCAAATCACTTTTGAAGATAAAAAGAAGCAAGCCGAAGATGGCTTGCTTTTTGATACTCAATGAAAATCAAAGAGCAAACTAGGAAACTAGCCGCAGGCTGTACTTGAGTACGGCAAGGCGACGTTGACGTGGTTTGAATTTGATTTTTGAAGAGTATGAGTTTATTTTTTACCTGACTTATCCATATTCCAGAAGTCTGTCACTGCTCCGCGAGAAGCGGATGATACGATGTGGGCATATTTACCGAGGACACCACGGCTGTATAGTGGTGGCAAGGTTGTTTCTGCCTTGCGTTTTTCAAGTTCTTCTTCGGATACGGCCATGGAAATTTCTTTGGTATCTTGGTCGACCGTAACGATATCACCTGTACGAAGGTAAGCAATCGGTCCACCATCCTGAGCTTCAGGAGCGATATGTCCAACAACCAGACCATAAGTACCACCAGAGAAACGGCCGTCTGTCAAGAGGGCAACCTTGTCTCCTTGACCTTTACCAACGATCATTGATGAAAGTGATAGCATCTCAGGCATACCAGGACCACCCTTAGGTCCAACGAAACGAACAACGACAACATCGCCATCAACGATTTCGTCTGTCAAGACAGCCTGGATAGCATCTTCTTCTGAGTCAAAGACCTTAGCTGGTCCAACGTGGCGACGCACTTTAACACCTGATACCTTGGCAACCGCACCATCAGGGGCAAGATTCCCGTTCAAGATGATAAGCGGACCGTCTGCACGTTTTGGATTTTCAAGTGGCATAATGACTTTTTGACCTGGTGTAAGGTCTGCAAAGTCAGCTAAGTTTTCAGCGACTGTCTTACCAGTACATGTGATACGGTCGCCATGAAGGAAACCATTTGCCAAAAGGTATTTCATAACCGCTGGCACACCACCGACTTCGTAGAGGTCTTGGAAGACATACTGACCAGATGGTTTCAAGTCAGCCAAGTGAGGCACACGTTCTTGGATCGTATTGAAGTCCTCAAGTGACAAGTCAACATTAGCCGCATGGGCAATAGCGAGCAAGTGAAGAGTGGCATTGGTTGACCCACCGAGAGCCATAGTTACAGTGATGGCATCTTCAAAGGCTTCACGAGTCAAGATATCTGAAGGTTTGAGACCGAGCTCCAACATCTTAACAACAGCTCGTCCTGCTGCTTCGATATCTTCTTTCTTGTCAGCTGATTCAGCTGGGTGAGATGAAGATCCTGGCAAACTCATCCCTAGAACTTCGATAGCAGTCGCCATGGTATTAGCCGTATACATACCACCACAGCCACCAGGTCCAGGGCAGGCATTACATTCGAGACGCTTCACGTCCTCAGCTGTCATGTCACCGTGGTTCCACTTACCGATTCCTTCAAATACCGAAACCAAGTCGATGTCTTTGCCATCAAGATTTCCAGGCGCAATGGTTCCCCCATAAGCGAAAATAGCCGGGATATCCATATTGGCAATGGCAATCATAGAACCAGGCATGTTCTTGTCACAGCCACCGATAGCCACAAAGGCATCCACATTGTGACCACCCATTGCCGCTTCGATTGAGTCCGCAATGATATCGCGAGATGTTAGAGAGAAACGCATCCCAGGCGTTCCCATGGCAATCCCGTCCGCTACCGTGATAGTTCCAAACTGAACAGGCCAAGCACCTGCCGATTTGACACCTTCTTTGGCCAATTTCCCGAAATCATGCAAGTGAATGTTACATGGTGTATTTTCCGCCCAAGTCGAAATCACTCCCACAATCGGTGTTTCAAAGTCCTTATCTGTCATTCCAGTGGCACGAAGCATGGCACGGTTTGGTGATTTAACCATGCTGTCATAAACGCTACTGCGGTGACGTGTATCTAATTCTGTCATTATGTTCCCTCCCATTTCAGTTTTTACCATTATAGCATAATTTCCGCATGAAGAACAGAATAAAATTCTTGAATTTTCAGAAAATTTCGATTAATTTGATTGAATGACTTCTAATTTTTTCATCTTTTTTTGTCAAGTAACTTTACTTTACAAAAAAAATGTGTTATTCTAATATGGTTGATGAAAATCAGTAGATTGAATCGAATTTAAATACCTAAAGGAGAAAAGAAAATGGCAGTACCTGCACGTCGCACCTCAAAAGCGAAGAAAAACAAACGTCGCACACACTACAAAGTAACAGCTCCATCTGTAAACTTTGACGAAACTACTGGAGATTACTCACGTTCTCACCGCGTATCACTTAAAGGATACTACAAAGGACGTAAGATCGCTAAAGCCGCATCAGCTGAATAATAGAAGGGAGATACCATGCGCGTAAATATTACACTTGAACACAAAGAATCTGGTGAACGCTTGTACCTTACTTCTAAAAACAAACGTAACACTCCAGACCGTCTTCAATTGAAGAAATACTCACCAAAACTTCGCAAACACGTTGTGTTTACAGAAGTGAAATAAGCATACCTAACTCAAAACGCCTTACTGGGCGTTTTTTGCTTTATTGGCTGGCAGTCTATAGCTTTTCAGGAGAGATTTATGGCATTTTATCTTTGGATGTTTCCTCTACTTTTTATCTTTCACGATATGGAAGAAATTATCGGTCTTGTCCCTTGGATCCGTCTCAACAAAACCTTACTGACCCAAAAGGCGCCAACTATTCTCAAAATCCACAAAGAAATGACAACAGAGGGATTTGCCCTTGCTGTTTTTGAAGAATTTTTCCTTGTCTTAACCATCACTTTATTAACGTATTTTACTCAATCTAGAGTTTTCGAATTAGTATGGTTAGGGGGATTTGTGGCCTTTGCGCTTCATCTCTTGCTCCATATCGGACAATCAATTCTTCTCCGCAAGTATATCCCTGCTCTGATTACTTCTATCCTTTGTTTTCCTATCAGTGCTTATTTGATTACAGACATCGTGCATTTGTGGCAAGTTTCGACTAGCGAATTTTTCCTATTTTCACTGGTCAGTTCAGGAATCGTCGTCATCAATCTCCTCTTTGCTCTCTGGATTGGGAAAAAGTATTCCACCTGGCTTGTCCACAAAAACGAATAAAATCCCCTGCAAATCTACATTGCAGAGGATTTATTTTTATTCTTGCACTTCTTTCTGAGCAGCCTTTCCTTGGTCTAGAAGGGCTTGGACGATTTTCTCATCGCGGAGTTTAACAGAGTCGTTGATCATTTCTGCAGATTTGACGATGGTTGTTTCTAGTTGAGCACGTTTCTGGCGTCCCAACTCAATGGCAGCAACGATACCTTGATTTTGAGCGACTAGACTTTCAGCAAGTTTGGTAACCGATTCAACAGCTACTGTTGGACTTTGGGCAATTCGTTCCATCTGCGGAATCACTTCCTTACTGGTTTCAGCTAGCATCTGAAGAGCAGCATTGTTGGCATTGACAATGGCATCTGCCACGACACCTGATTTCATCGATTGTTGCAAAATACCAAGTTGGGCAATCGAAAGCTTCATGGTTGGAATGGTATTGCGACGAAGCATGCCCAATTTTTGGCGCATGTCCGATGAAACTTTGACGAGATTACGCATTTGTGGAGTCGTCGTCCAAGCTACGTAAAGGCGGCTAACATACTCTGTATGTTGTTGTTCCAGTGTATTGACCACTTCTGCCATACGAGCTAATTCTTGGGACTTGGTTTGATATTCTACCGTACTTGAATCTAGTTGATCAACTTGAGCCTTCAATTCTGTAGCGCGATTCCCAGCTTCTGCCTGACTGGCCTCGATAAAGGAAATAACTCCCACTAGATTTTCAATGGATTTGGTATTGTCCTCAATCAGCATTTCAGCAGAAACAATATTTCGCGCCAGCACATCTTCTTGCTTGACCACAGCAGCAGCCATACCATCTAGCTTTTGCTCAACTGTTTTTGAGTCAAAATAAAATTCTTGCAGACTGTTCTGACTTTTTTTAAACAATTTTTGCAAAAAGTTTGGCTTTTCTTCCAATTCTGCAATTTCAGCATTTTTGTATTTGGCTACAAAACCTTGGAGTTCACGGTTGGTATTTTTCAGCAAGTCATCCACCTGAGGAATTTGCAGTTTCTTCTGCTCGGTCAAGATACGGTTAACCGTACCATTGACACCTTCCACCGCTGATTGACCAAAGTCCAAGAGAGCATTTTGGTCTGTGACAAACTGATCTACCAACTGAGGCACGCGCCCCTTAATCTGCTCTTGTTGCTCAGGACTTAGCTTTTCAAGAAAAGTGATCGTCTGGGCTGAGCCTGTATTGGTCTCGATGATTTCGGTTGTCTTGTCCACTTTGACCACTGTATTATTAGCAATCTGATCAATATCAAAATTAAATTCTGTCATGGTTACTCCTTTGTGTCTACCCTATTCTTTGCGATCTTTTCCTAAGATACGCAGGCTAATATCAAAATCGCGCATATCTGTTTCATTGAGTTCTCTCAAAACTTGGTCTAGCTCAAGGTCAAATTGTTCGATAGCTGCTTTAGCTTGTTCCAAGCGTTCTTCCGCCCGATTATAATTTTTGGGATTTGCCTTAATCTTTAAATAGCCCTCTAAAATCGTTTGGAATTTCTCCATTTTTAAACTATGGATGGCCGTCAGCTCTTCTTTGGCTCCAACATCCGATGACTCAATTTTGTCGAGAATCGCTTGATGGTCCGCAGCAATATTTGCCAAGGTCTGAGACAATTCAGGCGCCAATTCTTCGGGCTCCTTATTTTCGATATCTACCAGACTCTCTCTTTCTAGTCGCTCTAGCTGGACGTCTATGGTCGCCCTTACTGAGCGAACCTTTTTATCAATGCGACTATAAACAGCTTCGTCAATATAAGATTTCAAACGATTGGCCTCTTGATGAATTTCTTGAAGTTCAATCAAGACCTGGTTAGCTAGGCTTTTATAGGCTGCTGATCCTTTTTCAGACAAGGTCTCTTCTAACTGCTGGATATCTTTATCGGCCTGACGAATCCGCGCTTTTAAAAGCTCAATCTGATCTTCCAAAGAACGATCCTTCAAAAGAGGATAACGCCAACGCTTATAGGCTAGATAAGCCCCGAAACCTATCAAGCCACAAATTGCCAAAGGCAGAGCTACCTGAACCAAGAGACCTAGTAAAAATAAGCCACCCCAGAAATAAAGGCATCCTTTCAATAATACATTACCCGATTTCATAAACATTCCTTATCTTAAGTTTATAAATCTATTTTAGCACAAAAGCTGAAAATGAGGGCGGAAAAGTCACCTAAAACACGGATTTCTTTAGACTATAGCTAGGAAGATTTTCGATGACTAAAAGCACTCCTTCCGACATTGCCTAAACCCAGAAATCAACGTTTTAAGACAAATCAAAAAGCCCACTCTTGTAGGCTTTCTGTAAGATATTTCTTAAAATTAAAGCATTTTGTTGTAGAATTCAACGACAAGCGCTTCGTTGATTTCTGGGTTGATTTCGTCGCGTTCTGGCAAGCGAGTCAATGAACCTTCCAACTTTTCAGCGTCGAATGATACGAATGCTGGACGTCCAAGAGTAGCTTCTACTGCTTCAAGGATAGCTGGAACTTTCAATGATTTTTCACGAACTGAGATCACTTGACCTGGAGTTACACAGTATGATGGGATATCAACGCGTTTTCCGTCAACAAGGATGTGACCGTGGTTTACGAATTGACGAGCTTGACGACGAGTAGTCGCAAGACCAAGACGGTAAACAACGTTATCCAAACGACGTTCCAAAAGAAGCATGAAGTTGAAACCTAGGATTCCGCCTTTGATTTTTGTAGCTTGTACGAACAAGTTACGGAATTGTTTTTCACCTACACCGTAAGTGAAACGAAGTTTTTGTTTTTCAGCCAATTGCAAACCGTATTCTGACAATTTAGAACGGTTGTTTGGTCCGTGTTGTCCTGGTACGTAGTTACGACGTGCCAATTCTTTACCTGTACCTTTAAGTGAAAGGCCAAGGCGACGAGCTTGTTTCCAAGATGGTCCTGTATAACGTGACATGTGAATGTCCTCCTGATATAAATAATATTTCGGTGGAAATAGTCACTTAGAAAGCCCTGATTCGTGCAGATGCCCTTCGCCTAAACAGCCAAGGTTACTTGTCATAAGACACCTGTTGACGAGCTTCATGCTTTCCTGCTGCTATTTCACACAAAGGCTATTTTACCATGAAAAGCTAGATTTGTAAAGGGATTTTACGGCTTTATTTCAAATTGAGGCTGAATGTAAACTTGCTTCCTAAGCCATATTGACTTTCTGCTGTGATTTCGCCACCAAGCTGATGAGCTAGTTCTCGTGCAATCGCAAGACCTAAGCCATGTCCACCTGTCTTCATATTGCGCGAAGTTTCTACACGATAAAGTCGTTTAAAGATCTTTTCCAAATCCTCAGGATGAATCCCCTGACCCTCGTCTTTCACACTGATTGTCAGCTCTTGTTCTGTTAATTGGGCAAGAACCTCGATTCTGGTTCCTGGTTCTGAATATTTAAAGGCATTGTTTAACAAATTGACTAGAATGCGAGAAAGTTTGTCAGAATGGCTCTTGATTTTCGCTGACTCAGGTGATACTTGAATGTAAACATCCCGCTCCTCTTGTTCAATCTGGAGTTGAAATTCACTCATTGACTCAATCAGCAACTGATCTAAAAATACCTCTTCGACTTCTTCATCAGCAGTATCTTGAGGTTGTGTGTTAAGAGTCAAAACATCCAATTCCTCCACTAGCTTGTTTAGACGCTCAGTTTGCCGACCAATCGTGGCTAAGTAGTGGAGCCGCTCCTCTTCCTTAATCACTCCATCTAGAATTCCCTCCACAGTAACCTGAATGGAGGTAATGGGAGTTTTAATATCGTGAGAGAGCTGCGCAATCATCATTCTCTTTTCTTGCTCGCTCTCATCAAGTGATTGAAAGGTAGCCTGTAAATTGCGGGACATGTCATTAAAAGCCTGGCCTAACTCTTGAAATTCTATCGGCCCTTTGGTTTCAATTTCTGTACTGAAATCTTTGCCAGCTATATTCTGAGCTTGTTTTTTCAAATGTTTCAGAGAAGAAAAAACAGGTGACAAAAGAAAGATGCTCACTGCAGCGCCAATGAAACTAGCAATCAAAGTCATTCCAACTAGAAAGTAAACTTCACTTTTCTCGATCAACATTCGTTGGACTGCCCAGAAAACGACCAAAATCGTTAGTAGAGTCGACACTAGATACCCCACTAAAATATAGTTTTTTAATTTCATTTTCTACCTCTTGGTCTTTCCATCTTATAGCCCAAACCCCAGACAGTTTTGATAGCAGGAGCATTGGAATTCGTATACTTGGTCAACTCTTGCCTCAAAGCATGGATATGAACATTGAGTGTATTGGTATCATCCACATAGTCCTCTTGCCATACCTTCTCGTAAAGTTCCGTCTTTGAAAAGACTCTCTCAGGATTGCTGGCTAATACCCATAGAAGTTCAAAGGATTTTACTGTCAATTCCAAAGGTTGACCCCCAATGCGAACCTCATGAGTCACATGGTTGATCACTAAGTCACCAAACTCGATCTGTTCTGTCTCTCCTCCACGGCTAAGGCGACGCAAGATATTATTCACTCTTAAAACCAATTCGCGTGGGCTAAAGGGTTTGACTATAAAATCATCTGCCCCCAAACTTAAGCCATAAATCTTATCCTGTTCGCTTGTCTTAGCAGTTGTAAAGAGGAAGGGTTGATCCGGAGCGATATATTGAACTTCACTGATAAAATCATAGCCATCCATATTGGGCATCATGATATCTGTGATAATGAGGTCGATAGATTTTTTTCTGAAAAGTTCTAACCCCTCCTTACCATCATGGGCGACCAAAACATCGTAACCTGCCTGTATAAGATAGCGGTTTTGAATATCTAGAATATCTATCTCATCATCAACCAGCAAAATTGTCTTTTTCATCTGACACTCCTTCGATAAAAACAGTGTTATACTTGCTTTAGTATAACACTATTTTCCCTAATGTTTAAGTGATTTGAATCTTAATCTTCTCGTTTGGTTGTCAAACCCAAAAGTCCAACAAGACCTGCCAAGGCTAGACCAAAGATACCAAGGCCAGCTGTAGCCGTTTGAGCTTCACCAGTATTTGGTAGCATCGCTTTATCATCTTTTTTCATCATATTAGCCATTGGGCTAGAAGCTGATTGATCGACCTTCATATCTGACATATGGTGATTTGTACCCACCATACCCTCAGTCATACCTGTAGAGCCTGTTTCAGAAGGCTTCGTATTCATCTGACCTTGTTGAGATGGTATTGTCGCCATTTCTTTTCCACGAAGCTGAATCGTTACTTGACGAGTAGCAATCAGATTGGTCAAATCAGGTTTGCCGTCTTTTGCACCGTACACCTTGACAGTAGCTTGGTAAGTGTGAGTGCCATTGGCACGAAGTTGGTCTAGAAGGGCTTGTCCTTCTTTGCCTGTCGTGTTGCCATTCAAATCCACTTCGTAGAAATATTGGCCTTTAGCCAAGCCTTCAAGTGGCAATAGAGCAGGATTTTTAGCTGAGCCGTTGTCTGACCATGGAGCTTTGTCTGAAGCTTTTAACAAGAGGCGAGTCAACATACCATCTCCACCAAAAGCTTCGTATGGAATAACTTGATTGACACCTGCCAAGAATGGACCTGGAACATTTGCTTTTTCAAGGTAGCTAGCTGGAACATCAATCATGTCTTTGACATTGTTAACAACAGACTCTTTAACCTGACTTGGTGTGGTTAAACCATTCAAATTAACAGTCAAATCTTTAGTCGCTACCAGATTAGTTAAGTCAGGCTTGCCGTCTTTTGCACCGTACACTTTGATGGTTGCCTTATAACTTTGCGTACCATTTTGTTTCAAAAGGTCAAGAAGCTCTTTATCTGATTTGCCTTGAGTTCCGGCCAAGTCTACTTCATAGAAGTAGAGACCTTTGCCCAATTTTTCTACTGGTGGGAGAGCAGGATTTTTAGCCGAACCGTTGTCTGACCATGGAGCCTTATCGGATGCTTTCAAGATAAGACGAGTTAACATGCCGTCTCCAGCGAAGAATTCATATGGAATGACTTGATTGACACCAGCTGTAAATGGTCCTGGGAAATTAGCTCTATCCAAGTAAGAAGCTGGAACATCTACTGTGTCTTTGGTGTTGTCAGCCACACCTTTTTGGACTTCAGCTGGTGTGGTCAAGCCATTCAAGTTAACAGTCAAATCTTTAGTCGCTACCAGATTAGTTAAGTCAGGTTTGCCGTCTTTCGCACCGTACACTTTAATAGTAGCTTTATAACTTTGTGTTCCATTTTGTTTCAAGAGGTCAAGCAGCTCTTTATCTGATTTGCCTTGGGTGCCTGCCAAGTCTACTTCGTAGAAGTAAAGGCCTTTGCCCAATTTCTCTACTGGTGGGAGGGCGGGATTTTTAGCCGTTCCGTTGTCTGACCACGGAGCTTTGTCTGAAGCTTTTAACAAGAGGCGAGTCAACATGCCATCACCAGCGAAGAATTCGTATGGAATGACTTGGTTGACACCAGCTGTAAATGGTCCTGGGAAATTAGCTCTATCCAAGTAAGAAGCTGGGACATCTACTGTATCTTTGGTATTGTCAGCTACACCTTTTTGCACTTCAGCTGGTGTGGTCGCTGGTTGTGCTTCACTGGCTTCACGGTCTTGTCCAGAAACTGTAGACGCAGAACTTTCCACAGGTTTAACTGCATCTTCTGTTTGTTTCTTAGAGTCAGATTGTGCTTGCACTTCTTCTTTTGGTGCTACTACTGGCTCTTTAGCAATTTCGTCCGCTTTTTCTGAAGAGCTTGTGGTATCCACACTTGCTTTAGGTGTTGGAATAGACTGTTCTGAAGGAAGAGCTACATCGACTACTTTTTTGAGAAGCTCTGCTGGTAAGTCGCTCTTTTCACTCACCGAAGTTGCGTCTGACACGACTTGGGCAGGAGTCGGATTGACGACATCAGCACGTGCAGAACTTGGTTGACCGACTAGGACAAAGAAGCCACTAGCCACAACAACTGAAGCAACACCGACACTGAGACGGCGAATAGACCAACGAGTATATCTCTGATTTGGATTGAATTTCATAGGATTCTCCTTAGAGTTTTCTTTTTTTTTGATGACTCTAGTATAATCTCCTAAAATTAAAAAGGATTAAGAAAAAGTTAAAATTTTTCTTAAATCCCTCTTATAAAATACTTATATTGACTCGTTGATTATTAGGAAAGAGAGTAGCCCTTCCTCTCCTACTCACTCAGTTCAGCTAGGGTATCCAAATGTTGGTTATTAATGACTGCCATGATATAGGTATCTGCCTGCAAGAGGTCATTAGGTCCGAATTGGACATCCAGAGGAGCATTTTCGTAGGCACGAAAACCAAGTACGTTGAGGTTGTATTTTCCACGTAAATCTAACTGACTGAGGCTTTTACCCTTCCACGATTGGGGGATTTTCATCTCGACAATCGAAACATTCTTATCTAGCTGAAAGACATCCACGCTGTTATGAAAGAGGATGGTCTGTGCTAATGAGCGCCCCATTTCAAACTCTGGTGAAATGACTGCGTCTGCACCAATTTTTTCCAACACCTTTTTAGCTGTATGGCTTTTGACCTTGGCAATGACGGTCGGCACTCCTAGACCCTTACAGTGCATAACCGCGAGAACACTGGACTCCAGATTTTCACCCGTTGCGACAACTACGGTATCACAGGTGTCAATCCCCGCTGATAGAAGGAGTTCTTCATCCGTGATATCTCCAACTACCCCTCGCGCCAACACTGGTTCAAATTGATTAATGCGTTCCTCGTGGTCATCAATAGCAATGATATTCATGTCATGCTTGGCTAGAGCTTCCAAAACACTGCTCCCAAAAATTCCCAAGCCTAAAATTCCAATTGTCCGATCTGACATCGTTCTTCCTTTCTTATCCGATAGTGATATCTGCTTTCATATAGTGAATCGTGTCTTTCTTGTCTGGCTGGTATTCCGCTACACTGACCAGTAGTGTCAAGGGACCAATACGGCCGATAAACATCAACAACATAACGATGCTGAGGGCTAACTTACCTAACTCCGGCGTTAAATTTGCCGTCACTCCAACTGTCGCAAGGGCTGAAATGGTCTCAAACATGAGGTAGATAAAACGCGGATTTCCCTCTGCTGTTATTCCTAGCAGGATCAAGCCCAGCAAGAAGGTCAGCAAGAAGATAATAAAGACACTGAAAGATTTTTGCACGGTTCGGGGTTCAATGGTCCTCCGAGCTACATTGGCATGAGGCAAGCCCAATAGTTCGCTACGAGCAAAGACCAACAAGACAAAGAAGGTCGTAATCTTGAGCCCCCCTGCTGTCCCTCCAGGTGCCCCTCCCAGAAACATCTGCAAGATGTAGATCAGTAAGGTAACTGGTCGAGTCTGGGTGTAGTCAATTGAAGCAAAGCCTGCCGTTCTCATGCTGACGGTCTGGAAAAAGCTAACCAGCAGTTTCTCTGGAGCGCTGAGATTTCCAATCGTCCCAGGATTATTCCACTCGATGAACAAAGTCGATACGGTTCCAAAGAGTAAAATTCCCACCGTTAAAAAGAGAACTAACTTGGTATGGAAACGCAGGCGGCGTTTTTTCTTTTTCCCAAACTGGGTCGCTAGGTCAAACCAGACCATAAATCCTAGACCACCCGTGATAATCAATCCTGCAATCACTAGATTGATCAAGGGATCCGTTTGAAAGGCTACCAAACTCGTACTTCCAAAATTATCAAATCCAGCATTACAGAAAGCGGAAACAGCCAAAAAGATAGAGGTTAAAATTCCTCGCCCCCAGCCAAATTCAGGAATAAAGCGGAAACTCAAGAGAAAGGCACCGAGCCCTTCCACTAGAAAAGTCGTCAGAAAGATTGAGCGGATGAAGTCCTTTAGAGACTGGGTTTCTCCATAAGCAAAACTTTCTTGAATAGTCTCACGACCACGAAGACTGAGCTTTTGCTTGCCTTGGATATAAAAGATTCCGATAAAGGTCATGAGCCCCAAACCACCAATCTGGATCAAAATCATACAAATCAACTGGCCCCAGATATTGTAAGTAGAGGCTACCGGCTGGGTAAAGAGCCCTGTCACACAGACCATGGACACGGTCGTAAAGAGATGGTCAAAGTAGGTCGCTTGTGACGTAGCTGCCTGCACAAAGGGGAGATTTAAAAGAAGCGAACCTAAGAAGATCACTAGGGCAAAACTTAAAAAGATGCGACGGGCTGGCGACAAGCGTCCCAGTATCGTCTTGATTTTTTCCAAAAAAGATTTGAATAACATAACTACATTCTACCATAAAAACAGCAAGAACACTCACATGTGGTGCACAATGGCAAGACAGAGTTCGAGTGCCTTATCAAAAGCTTCTGAGCCCCAGTCACGACTGTCGTAGTTGTCCAGATCTGCCAAGGAATCTGCGGTAAAGAGCAATTCCCCCCAGACAACCCCACGTAGTTGGGCAACTGCCGCAAGAGCAGAGCACTCCATCTCCACAACAGCACAGCCTTCTTCCTTGCGATAGGCAACCTTTTCAGCTGTCTCTCGATAAAAACCATCTGTCGTCCAGGTCATGACCTCCTCGTAAGGAATGCCTCTTTGTTCCAAGACTTGCTCAATGGCAGAGATAGCCTCAAGCTGCATCTCCATATAACGAGAAGGCGCTGCATAGTGGTAGCTGGTCCCCTCATCTCGCAGAGCGCGAACAGGGACGAGAAAGGCATTTTCCTCTATATCGGCTAGGACTCCACAAGTACCAGTGGAAATGATTTGCTCCACACCATAGCCAATCAACCAATCCATAAACTGGGCCGCTGGGGCAGAACCAACGGGCGCTTGGGCCAGACAAATCTCCTCGTCCTTGTAGTTGATGACATATACTGGATAGGTTTTGGTGGCAGAAACGAACTCACCAACACAGTCCGCCCCTACTTCCTGAGCATAGTGGTCAATCTCCTCCTCCAAAAATGCATAGATACACTTCTTTGGCAACTTCAAGTCTAACCCCTCATGTGTTGGCATAAGGACCGCTTGGGGGTTATCATCAAACTCTAAAATAGGAATCGCATGCTTCTGAATCATCGCCCACCTCCTCTAATTTTGTACTATTGTATCAAAAACTGACGGAGTGTCAAGGAGTTGTCTTTACATTTCCTCTAGTAAGAACACAAAACTCTCCCTTCTCTTTCGAGAAAGGAGAATTTTACTTATCCTTGTCCGCTAGGGGCTGAACCTGTGCCTTGAGGAGCTCCATTCGGCCCACCGCCTCCAGGCATAGAATTGACGATTTCCGTTTGTTTTTCACCATTGAGATAGATGTCACCACCTGTGTAGGTCGCAGTTCCATCAAAGTCAAAACCTGATTGACCAATCATTTTAATGGTTCCTCCAGCAACTGTCACGTTCCCGTTTGAGTCGATTGGGTCTGTATCTCCTTGACCAACTTCTACAGTCAGGTTCCCACCGTTCATGATGAAGAAGATTTCACTCTGTTGGGCGTTTTTATTAGCTGCGTTGACTCCATCATCTGTCGAATAGATGCTAATGTCCCCACCGTTGATAGTGATTGACTTACCTTCAAGTCCTTCTGTCGAATTCTTGACGGTGTAGGTACCACTATCGATAACCAAATCACCTGATGCGTGGATGCCATCATCTCCTGCTGTAACGGTGATGTTGTTGTTGGATAGGTACATGGTTCCGACTGAAGTATCCTCGTCATTGTCCACCTTTACGCCATCTTCTTTGGCATCGATAGTCATGGTCGTACCAGTGATGTTGAGTTCATCATTGACATTAAAGGCATCGCCAACTGCTGTGATGTTATAGGTTCCGCCCGTGATGTGGAGGGTGTCGTTGGCCTTGATACCATTGTTTTTCTTGCCATCTACATTGAGAGTTCCTTTCCCGTTGATGGTCAAATCAACCTTAGAAAAGAGAGCTGCGTCTGCTTTTTCGTCGCTGTTAGAGTTTGAGTCAGAGAGACTGTTGGTGGTTCCCTCTGCTAGAGTCAAGTAGACATGGCCGGCTGATGTCGCAGAAATTGCTGCATTGGTGTTGGTCATGGTGACACCTTTTAAGACTAGGTGAACTTCTGCCGACTCATCTGCCTCGACCTTGATCTGCACTCCTTCAGACTGACCTGAAATCACATAGGTTCCAGATTTTGTGATAGTCACTGTTGAGCCAGAGACTGTCACCCCATCTCCAGAGACGTTTGCTGATGAGCCAGATAGCTCAATCTTAGAAGCTGTGCTTTCATCATAAGAAGTATCATTGTCCTTCTCAGTAAAATAAGAAGTTTGATTTGTTTTTGTTGCAGTAGTTGTTGCATTATTTGTAGTTGCCTTGGTATTAGATGTAGTTGTTGACTGGGCACATGCTGCCATCAGCACCATTGCCGTTAAACTCGTTGCGAGTAGGGTCCATTTTTTTGATTTCATACCTTTTTCCTCTCCTTCGTATGATATAGCTAGACAGTCTACAGAAGATTCCTGAAACAAAACTAAAACTTTTCTGAAAGTTTCCTTAAATCTAGTTTCACTCAGTATTCTTTTGAAAGGGCTACTAGAAACAATTTGAGAGTACTAAAATGCATTTAATAGTTTTTAAAAGCAACATCCCCAAGTGCGATGTCACTCTATTCAAAAAAGCAAAAAAGAAGAAAAATCTATAAGACCAAGATAAAGATTACAAAAAGAACAGCCCCAGCTGTTCTTTTTAATTTTCTTTCACTGGGATTTCCTTGATAACTCGCGCAGGATTGCCACCTAGGACAACATTGTCTCCAAAGGATTTGGTAATCACAGCTCCCGCTCCTGCCACTACGTTATTGCCCAGTGTCACTCCAGGAAGGACAATGACGCCACCTCCAGCCCAGAAATTGTCACCGATGGTGATGGGCTTGCCATATTCGACCCCTGAATTGCGTTCATGCGGATCCAGTGGATGAAGTGGAGTTAAAAACTGGCAGTTGGGGCCAAGCATGGCATTGTTACCGATGCGAATCGGACAAACATCCAGCATGGTCAAGTTCCAATTGGAATAAAAATTTTCCCCTAGATGGATATTGACTCCATAATCGACCACCAGGCGTGGATTGACATAGAGATTTTCCCCAGTTGAACCAAACCAAGTCTTGATAATCTCCGCTCCCTTCAAGGGATCTAACTCCTGGTTGAAGGCAAACTGTTTTTGGCGAGAAGCCTGCGCCAAGGTCCGTAATTCAGGATCCGACGGACGGTAAGGCTCCCCTGCTATCATTTTCTGGTATTCACTGGTCATCTTATCACCTCATACTCACTTTGGACCCATCATATCAAAAAGCCTTTGAAAGGTCAAGAATAGCCTGCTTTCTAGACTCTCGAAACTAATTCCCTCCCAAGTCAAAACAACTTGCTTGACAAAAGCTTGACTTCATGGTTTAATATACCCCATAAGGGTATATTTGGAGGTGCCTATGTTTCACTTATTATTTACAAAAATTGACAGTATTTCTACCAGCGAGTTAGAAGCTAAACTCAGAGAACCGATTCAGCTACTGGATGTTCGGACGCCTATGGAATTCCGTAGAGGTCATATCAAAAATGCCAAGAATGTCCCTCTAACCGAAATCGGATCTTACACACCAGCGACAAAAGAAACACTCTATGTCATTTGTCATTCTGGTGTGCGAAGCAAACTAGCTGCGAAGAAGCTAAAGAAAAAAGGCTACGATGTCATCAATGTCCGAGGCGGTATGAGCGCTTGGACAGGTAAGGTCATCTAGAAGCATAAAGGAGAAAATCAATGAAAATTATCATTGTCGGGGGAGTTGCAGGCGGTATGTCAGCAGCAACCCGCCTCAGACGTCTCATGGAGGACGCTGAAATCACTATTTTTGAGAAAGGTCCCTTTGTTTCCTTTGCAAACTGCGGACTTCCTTACTATGTTTCAGGAGAAATTGCAAACCGTGATAGTTTATTAGTCCAAACTCCTGAAAGTCTCAAAGCACGCTTTAATCTGGATGTTCGTCCTTTCCATGAGGTCATCAGCATTTCGCCAGCAGAGCACACTGTGACCGTACGCCATGATGGACAGGAATTCACAGAAAGCTACGACAAGTTGATCCTCTCCCCAGGAGCTAAACCATTTGTTCCTACCATTGAAGGTTTGGCAGAAGCTAAGAATGCCTACACGCTCCGCAATGTTCCCGATCTTGATGAAATTATGGTGGCCTTGGACAATCATCCAAAAGAAGCTGTCGTTATCGGTGCAGGCTTTATCGGGCTTGAAATGGCTGAAAATCTGGCGAAACGGGGATTGCAAGTTACCATCGTTGAGAAAGCACCTCATGTCTTGCCACCATTAGATCACGAAATGGCAGCCTTTGTCCAAGCAGAATTGCTGGCAAACGGCGTTCGCGTTATCACTTCTCAGTCTGCGACTCGATTTGAAGACCAAGGAAAAGTCATCGTTCTCGAAAACGATCAAAAGATCACTTCTGACCTCACCATCCTTTCTGTCGGTGTTGAGCCTGAAAATGGACTGGCTAAAGCTGCGGGGATTGAACTGGGACTTCGTGGTGGAATTCTGGTCGATGAACATTATGAAACCAGTCAAAAAGACATTTTTGCAGTTGGGGATGCCATCGTCGTCAAGCAAGAGATTACGGGTCAAGATGCTCTCATCTCTCTCGCTTCTCCTGCCAATCGTCAGGGACGCCAAGTGGCGGACGTCATCGCAGGACTCGGTCGTACAAATAAGGGCAGTATCGGCACTGCAATCGTTCGTGCCTTTGATATGACAGCTGCTTCGACTGGTCTCAGCGAACGCATTCTTCGCATGAATCAACTCCCTTACAAGGCACTTCATGTCAGCGGAAAAGACCACGCCGGTTATTATCCAGGCGCTACTGATATGACCTTGAAGCTCCTCTTTGACCCAACCACTGGAAAAATCTATGGTGCCCAAGGAGTTGGAAAGAAAGGTGTTGACAAGCGAATCGATATCCTAGCTACTGCCATCAAGGGAAATCTCACCGTCTTTGACTTACCAGAGTTAGAGTTTACCTATGCGCCACCTTTTGGTTCTGCCAAGGATCCCGTCAATATGCTGGGCTACGCAGCCTTGAACCTTATCGAAGGTCTCAGCGACAATATTCAATGGTACCAGCTCGAAGGCGAACTGGCTAAGGGGAAAAAGTTCCTAGATGTACGGACAAGTGGCGAATTCCAAAGTGGTCGACTTAAGGTTGACACCATCCACATCCCCCTAAACGAACTACGGGAACGCTTGGATGAACTAGACAAGAACCAAGCCTACATCGTTAGCTGCCACAGTGGTTTACGCAGCTATATCGCAGAGCGTATCCTCAAGCAAGCAGGATTTACCGTCCAAAACCTTGACGGCGCTTATTCACTATACAAAATGGCGAACCCAGAAGGAGTAGAATATGGTAACTAATATCAGCATGGCTGACTTTTATGAAAAATATCAACATGAAAATCTAGATCTTATCGATGTCCGTGAAGTACATGAATTCCAAGCAGGACATGCACCGGGTGCCAAAAATCTTCCGTTAAGTACCTTGGAGCAAGGCTACAAAGAACTCAAACCTGACCATGAATACCATGTCATCTGCCAAGGAGGAGTGCGTTCTGCCTCTGCCTGTCAATTTCTCAGCGCCCAGGGCCTCATCGTTACCAATGTAGAAGGTGGTATGAATGCTTGGCCCGGTCAAGTAGAATAAGCAAAAAACCGATTAAGTTCCTTAATCGGTTTTTTCGTTTTTACAACTCAATGATATGGGGCTCGTAACCAATCGCTTCTAAAAAACGAAGCAAATCTACGGTATCCAAAAAGAGGATTTTCTCGTTGGTATTGGGGTGAAAACTCATCCGTTTTTCCGACATGATTTCTTTTTCGAAATAAACTTGAATGTCCTTGTCGGTATTGTTGAGCAAGCCAAAAGGCGAAACAACTCCTGCGGGCAAGCTCATTTTTTCAAACAAGCTCTCAGGCGAGGCCATCCGAACTCTATTAGCTCCTATTAGTTCTTTCAAGAGGTCCATATCCAGACGCTTTTGATCATCCATGATTAGCAGATAGTAGGCTGTTTTCTTTTTGTTTGTGAGAAACATGGTCTTGGTACGGACACCTTCGATTCCCTCGATAAAACTGTCTGCCTGCTCGGTTGTCAAGGCTGGCTCGTGCTCCACGATATCAAAGGGTATATCTAGCCCATTTAGCACCTCTACAACTTTTTCGTATGCTTCCATCTTCTAGCCTCCTTTATCAACTTGATAGTCCCCAAAAGTGGGTTATTTTCGTTTGATTAGGTACTGAACAGCCTTTTCCAAGCGTTCCTTTTGAGCCTCAGGGTCGTCTAGCGGTTGGTTGATGCAAGCAGTGAGATTTTCGGTAATCATCATCTCAATCACGCGCTCAACACTGGAGCGCACCGCGGTCAACTGGGTAATGATATCTGCGCAGTCACGATCTTCATCGATCATCTTTTGGATCCCACGCAACTGGCCCTCTGAACGTTTCAGGCGTGTTATATACTTTGAGTTTGTCATTGATTTATCCTTGGTCACTTTTTCTTCATTATATCTCGAATAAGGTTCTTTGTCAAAATTCTCATCCTATCTGTCTTTATAGGAGACAACCTTTTCTTTGTATTGGCTAGAAAAGATTACTGAACATGAAAAAGGAGAACTAAAGCTGTTCTCCTTGAAGCATAATCGGGACATCAAGTTTCCGATTAGTTATGCCTTATATCTTGGACAAAAAGGCTAGGATTACTATCCCATAGACCGGAACTAGGGCCAGTCCAAATCCGATACCAAACCACTTGTAAAACTTGTCCATCCCGCTATAGCGTTCGACATAGGCCCTGTTCGGCTTGTCTGGATCGTACCAAACCGTCAGCTCCGAATGAAGAGGAAAATGGGTCTGCATCAATCGTTTGAAGGAAACAAAGGAGTTGCTGTAGCGAGTGATCGATGGCGCCAGCATTTCTTCTCTTGTATAATCATTTGAAACCTTAGTAGGCCCCCACGGAGTTGTGACCGTTTTGATCATAAAATACTGCAAGGTTTTCTTATAAGTAATCCCATCCACCGTGTATTCAACGATAGGTGGATAACCCTCACGAAAACGACTATAGCCAACAACCGTTCCCTCTACAGATGACTGGGCAAGCCGTACCATCTTCCGATCTCGAAGATAGAGGTAGAGGAAGGTCCCGCATACAAACACAAAAGATAGGAGAGTGACGACTGTCCCAACTATCAAACCAATCATTTCTTTAGTCATATGAACTCCTCCAGTTATTCTATAGAGTGAAAGCCCAAAGAAGGAACTCATCCAGAATCGACATCGAATCTACTCTTCGGATTTTTCTTTTGACTCTTGTTCTTTCAAATCTTTCACAGATTTCGATACGATATCTCTCATCTGTTCGTCAGTAAGCCCTGGAATCTGATAATAAGAATTATTGGACTCGCTTTTTGACGGCTTTGTTCCTGAACTTTCAGTTTTAGAACCTTGTTCAGTCGAAGACGAGACTTTCGACTCTGAGGAACTGGATTCTTTCATCTCAGAGGAGCTGGATGACTCAGACTCCGAAGACCTAGACTTTTCAGGCGCTTTAAAATCAATCTTAGGCTGCTTGTCTACTTGGTTCACCTTTATGTTCGGCTGTTTTGCAGGTTTATAGGTTAGTCCGAAAGACAACAGCAAGGAAATCAAGGTTCCAATACCAGCTAAGGTTCTTTTATTGGCTTCTGCTGAAGGAACTTTTACTCCCTTTGTACTGAGTTCTTTCCATTCCGGGTGCTCTTCTTCGATAGCTTTTTTCTGTCTCCAAAAAGGAACAAGAAAAAATGATTAAAAGGCACAAGGGTTGCCATAGCCGTAGTTAAAAGCAGAACATATCTGGAACGACTCGATACTAGTAGAATATCGAGTATGGCGAAAATAATAAATAGAAAAATCACCAAAAACTGACGAACTCGATACTCTTTTTTGATCTGCAAATAGCTTTCTTGTGACATCATCATCTCCTCTTTTCTATTTCTCTTCCCTAAATAATACTTTTCCCTGCTTGTATTTTCGTACGGCTAAGAGCCAGCGTATTGGATTGTTTTGAAATAGTAGAAGAACCACGCTAATTGGGACGATGGTTGCTCCGATTGGTACCATGAACATGGACGGCTCAAACCATTCATGTTCATAGTAGGGAATGAAGGTCCCAGGTATGGCAAAGAACACAACAATAACAAAAACAAATAGAAGAACGAGAATAACAAATAGATACAAGATGATTTTATCGACTGTTGGTTCCTTATCTGGTGACTTCCTCCAAAAAGTACTACTTTCAACCGCATCTTTAAACTGCTCTTCACTTGCTGGGACAAGCGACTTAGCCCCACTGTAGAACAATTTTTCAAATCCATAAACACTTCCGATAAAAACGAAAAGGATAGCGGCTAAATGGATCGGAGCCATCCACTCACTCAATCTAAAGGGCGCTATCAAGGAACGAATCCAAATACTGATGACAGCAACTAGCAAGAAAGCAAAGAAGAGAAGCCAAGGCCACTTGGATTTCTTTGAACTGATAGCACCATCAGTTTCTGACGAGGTGCTAGATTCTGTCGCTAAAGCCTCTCTCGTCCTTGTATTATAGTAGACAGATTGCTGGTTTCCTTGGCCTATATAAATGATTTTTCTCATCTTACATTTCTCCCTCTTTTCCTCGGCTATCGTCCTGTAATGTCTCTATCAGCTCTTTGAACAGTCGTTTGCGTGTTTTCATCTGAAAATCATAGACCATATATGTAAGAATACCAATCCCTAACATGTACATAAGTAAAAATTGAAAATCAGAAACAGCCAGATAACGATAGGCTGAAAAAATCGTTATTAAAACAAAAATGTAGCCAACTACTGTCAACGCCCTAGATTTTCTCCTAAGTGTTTTGATATTGGCTTTTGTCAGCCGGACTTTTCTAAATCTATCTGTCTTCATGTTACGTCGAGCAGATTTGGCAAGGATAATGGTCCCGAAAATCAAAAACAGAGACATCAAGATAAAGAAGATTAGATTAAAAGGGGATGAGACATCTCCAAAGGTTTGGTTGAGCAACTTTGACAGCCGTTGGAAGGAATAGATTGCAATAGGGGCTGCAATGGCTGAATAATTCATACCTTGTTTTACACCGTAGAATACTTGATTCTTCAGATCATAATAGATAAAAGAGTCCTCCAGAGGGCCCATACTGATTAAATTTTTTACACTTGTGTCCATCTATTTCCCGTCTCCTAAACTCAATACGGATGTTCAAACAGAGTCCTACTTTCTCTAAAAAGCATTGTGACAACGATTGCCAGCATTCTAGCTGATTTTGGGCATTTGCCTTCCTAGAGAAAGAAAAGTTTATTAGTATTATAGCATGAACCCCCAGAAAAGGGAAAATATCCCCGGCAGATACCATTGCTAAAGACAAGAACGGATTCGTCATTTCATAAAAAAGCGAACAAGTCCGCATTCTAAAAACAGGATGCGAGCTTGTCCGCCTTTTTCTATGTATATGATGCGTTTTCCTCATCTCATCGTTCCAAGCGAATGCGGGTCACAATCCCGTCTGGGTCTACAAGATCCAACTCACTCGAATTTAGCCATTTGATCGGTGCTTCTAGCTCTTGTGCTTGCTGAACGATATCCAAGAGTTCTTCCTTGCTTTCGACCTCAAGGACGTAGTAAGCCAAGCCTGGCAAGCCTTGCTCACGCGGAGCTAGCCCTTTTCCAGCCCATTCGTTGACAGCTAGGTGGTGATGGTACCGACCAGCCGCTATCCAACTAGCACTAGGAATGCTAAATTTATCCTCTAGTCCTAACACCTTTTGATAAAACTGGCTCGCCGCACGACTATCCTTCACAGATAGATGAATATGCCCCATTCTCGTCCCTTCAGCTAGGATAAAGGGATCCACCTTTTCCCCTAACTCATAGATGTCCTGTGCCGCCAGGGCTTCGGTCACACCGATAATGCGACCATCTTCTCGAATATCCCATGAAGACACTGGCTTATCACGGTAGAGTTCAATGCCATTTCCTTCCAAATCCTCTAGATAAATGGCCTCACTGTATCCATGATCCGCACCCCCGACCAGAGGAATCCGCAGATCACTTAGGTGCTTCAAAACATCTGCCAAGGCTTTTCTTGTTGGCAACAAAATCGCCAGATGGTAGAGCCCATAATGCTCCCTTACTTCCCCAGCTTTTTCTGTCGCAATCAAGTGGACCAAGGCTTTTCTACCAAGCCCCAAAATCGCTTCTGTCTCCGTTTGCGACAAAATCTCCAAACCAATAATCTGGTGATAAAAAGCCGTTTGACTCTTCAAATCCTTGACATTTAAAACCACCTCGGCTAGGTAAATGTGGCTTTGGTATGCATAAGTCATAGGCTGTCTCCTTTTAGTTGTAACTTTATAGATTACATCAATTATACACTATTGAGATAGAATGTCAACGAAGACAACTCAAAAGAGCTGGAAACCAGCTCTTCTTTTTATTTAACAACAAGCTCGTAGCGAGTTTTGCTGGTGAAAGTTTCCCCTGCTTTGAGAATGACTTGGTCTTTGAAGTCACTGTGAATGGCATCTGGTAAAGCTTGCGCTTCAAGGGCAATCCCATTGTGTTGCACCATTGGCTGACCATCTATGATGACACTCTCATCTACAAAGTTTGCTGAGTAGACCACAAAGCAAGGGGCCTCTGTCTTGAAAAGTAGGAAACGACCTGAGTGTTGGTCATAAAGGAAACCGGCATTGTCATGACCTGCAGGAAGGGCAAATGGGTGATCCAAACCAGATACCAACTGGATTTGCTCATCTTCCTCTGCAAAGATGTCCTTCAACAAGGCTCCATTATAGATGTGTTTGACTACATCACGATTAGCATCTGGAGTCTTAGCCGGAACACCGTCCGGAGCGATTGGGTAAATGCCCTCCGTATTTAGCTGGAAGACATGACGGTCAACTGTCTGCGTAAAATCACCAGACAAGTTGAAGTAGCTGTGATTAGTTGGATTGACCAGCGTATCCTGATCAGTCGTTACCTTGTAGCTGATTTCGTAGGCACCAGTTTCTTCCAAGTGATAGCTGATCCAGATCTTGAGGTTACCAGGGAACCCTCCTGTCCCATCTGTACGCTCTGTGTAGAGGGTCAAGCCATTGTCGCTCACTTCGACCAATTCAAACAAGCTCGCATCCCAACCTGTTGAACCACTGTGGTTACAGTTGCTAGCATTATTGACTTCAAGATTATAGGTCTGGCCATTGAGCTCAAATGTCGCACCTGCAATACGGCCCGCTACAGGACCTACACTTGCTCCATGCTTGGGACTATTGCCTACATAGCTATCAAAATCATCAAAGCCCAAAATCACATTGGCAAAATTTCCAGCCTTGTCAGGTGTGACATAGCGCAAGATGGTCGCACCATAAGTCATAACTTCAAGCTGGTAACCACCATCAGTCTCAAAGCGATAGGCCAAGACATCCTTGCCCTCATGATTTCCAAATACACGCTCTGTGTATGCTTTCATTCTTCTCTCCTTTGATCCATTTCTCTTAAGTAAACAAACCATAGAAAGTGTATTCACCATCTATGGTTGTAGTTTCTATTTTCAGAATCCTTTGTCAGAAAACCTTAAGTATCTTCTTAACAAAAAGGGATTCTTCTATTCTTGTTTTATGCTTCTACACGTTCAGTCCATGAAGTCGCTGTTGTTTGAAGAACTTTGTTGAGTTCGTCAATGTTCTCAAAACCTGTTGTACGCAACCATTCACGAGCTGCTGCCTCACCGTCTTTGATATAAGCTTCAACTGATCCAGCCCATGTTGCACGGCCGCAAAGAACTCCGTTGAAGTTTGCGCCTGATTCGTGGGCAAAGACAAGTGTTTCTTGGAAGAGTTTAGCTGACACTCCAGCACTCAAGTAGATGTATGGCAAGTTAGTTGCTTCGTCTTGAGCTTTGAAGAAGGCTGCTGCTTCTTCGCGTGTATGAACGATTTCACCATCACCAAAACCTTCAACGTATTTGACGTTAACTGGAACTTCAACTTTCAAGACATCGATGTTGAAGCGTGGGTCTGAGAAGACTTTCATGGCACCGATAACCTTGTGAGGTTTCACTTTAGCGTATTCTGCAGATCCTGCATCCGCAATCTTTTCATCGTAAGCCAAGATTTCAAGGAAGAATGGAATGTCTTCCGCCACACACTCAGAACCAATACGTTCGATGTAGGCTTGTTTTTCTTGGTTGAGTTCGTCATCGCTGTCTACGTCATAGTAAAGCAAGAACTTCACAGCATCTGCACCTTCTTCCTTGATACGTTTTGCAGACCAAACATCCAAGCAGTCAGGCAAGCGTTTGGTACTTGTTGTATCGTAACCAGTTTTTTCATAAGCAAGGAGAAGACCAGCATTGGTATCAAGCGCTTTTGTAGCTGGAAGACCATACTCAGGGTCAAGGAGCATAGATGATGCGTATTTTGTCAATTCATCTGCAACCAATACTTTAAGTTCTTCCATTTGAGCAACTGTTGGCTCTTCTGTTTGGTATTGAGCCATAAGGCGTTTCAAAGCGCCACGTTGGTCAAAGGCAAGAGCTGAGATAATGCCGTTCTCGTCAGAGAGTTTTTGCAAGCAAGCTACTTTATTAGGACTTAATTGTAATTTACTCATAGATACTTCCTTATTTTTGATAGTCATGAATGATAACACCTTGTACCACACGGTTTACTGTACCTGTAGGAGACGGTGTATCTGGTTTGTTTTCGACCTTAAGCGAAGTCAAAAGGGCAAAGAGTTGAGCATATACGATGTAAGGGAAGACACGGTAAATATCGTTCAAGACTCCACCACAGCCAAGAGCCACTTCTTTGACATTTTCAAGACCAAAGGCTTGATCACTCAAAAGCACAACACGACGAGCAATCTTATCACCAGCCACTTCACGAACCAAGTCCAAATCATACTTGCGAGTGTAGTCTGTCGTTGTACCAAAGACCAAAACAACTGTATCTTCGTTGATCAGTGATTTTGGACCGTGACGGAAGCCAACTGGACTTTCATACATAGTCGCCACTTGACCAGCTGTTAATTCCAAAATCTTGAGCTGAGCTTCATGAGCAAGTCCAAAGAAAGGACCAGCACCTAGGTAGATAACACGGTTAAAGTCGAGGTCAACCAGCTCTTTGACATCTGCTGCATTGTCTAGAACTTTACGGGCAAGACTAGAAACAACTTCAAAACGTTCAGCTTTAACAGCAAATTCTGTAGGATCAAAAACCAAGAGTGCTGTCAACATCATAGATGTAAAGCTAGAAGTCATAGCAAATCCAGCGTCATTAGAAGCAGCCGGTTGCAAGAGCAAGAGATTGCGGTCATCGCCATGAGCTTGAAGAGCCAATTTACCATCTGCAGCACATGTAATAGTCACTTGATAGAGGTCATCAACCAAGGCTTTAGCCAAATCAACTGTTGCCACACTTTCAGGTGAATTTCCGCTACGAGCAAAGGATACAAGGACAGTTGCCACATCTTTTTTCAGATAGGTTTCTGGATTGGCAACAATATCTGTTGTCGCAATAGAATTGAAATTCCATTTGCGCTCGTCATAGACTTCCTTAAAGTAAGGCACCAAGGTATCTCCCACATAAGCAGAAGTCCCAGCACCTGTCAAGATAACCTTAATATAGTCATGTCTATCAGCGATATCTTGCAGAAAGGCTGCAATTTCGTCACGTTTCGCTTGATAGGCTTCAAAAGCTTCTTTCCATACATCAGGCTGTTGGTAGATTTCACGAGTCGTGATTTCTGCACCCAGTTCAAGTAATTCTTCTTTTGTGTAATTTAGCATAGAGTTCCTCTAATCTATTATTGTTTCATTCCTATTGAAAATATGGGAATGGGAGTGACTCCCATTCCCATGTATATTCTATATAAGATGCTCTAAGTCACATCTTATTCATCTTCGTCATCATCGAAGCCCGCTAACAGATCATTGACTTTTACAATGCTTTCTGCACCACGGCTCTTATAGTCCGCATCTGCACCTGTAAGGCTAGCATTGATAAATTCAATCACCATTGGCAGATTCATTCCTGCGTAGAGTTCCACGTTGCGACCTTCCATGATCAAGCGGCTCACCACGTTACATGGTGTACCACCGAGAAGATCTGCAAAGACTAGGAAATCATCCAATCCTTCGATAGCAGCTTCAAATTTAGCAGTAAATTCTTCTGGACCATCTTCTGGAAGAAGAGCCACTGCATGAATGTTGTCTTGTGGACCCATAATCATTTCCGTGCTACCTTTAAGTTCTTCACAGAAACGACCATGACTCACCAAAATTAACGATTTCACCATAAATTATGCGCCCATTCCAAGCAAGAATTTACCGATGAATGAAAGACCTACTGCAAGAACGATAATGATACCGATCGCTTTAGTAGAGTTCATACCTTTCTTACCAAGCAACCAGAAGATAAAGGCAGTAAAGATTGCTGGAAGCAAGCGTGGGAAGATTGAGTTCAAGATGTCTTGGAAGTCAATCAATTTTTCACCGATTGGCAATTTGTAAGAAATCTCAAAGTTGATCATTGTTGCTACAAGAGCACCCATCATGAAGACACCAAGTACAGAAGCAGCATCAATCAAAGCTGTCAAAGTACTTTGCATGTTGTTGATAAGGTTAACCCCTTCTTTGTAAGCAAATTCCAATTGTTTCCAACGGAAGATGTCATATGCAACTGCAACTGCGATCCAAAGGAAGATACCCCATGGTTGGCCAGCGATAGCCATAGTTGCTGCGATAGATCCCATGATAGCAGGTACAAGTGAACCAAAGATTGTGTCTCCAAGAGGAGCGAATGGTCCCATCAAACCTGTCTTGATACCGTTAACGGCATCTTTTGAACCTACACCATCTTTTTCTTCCATGGCAAGGTCAAAACCAGCGATAATTGTGTGGAAGAATGGAGAAGTATTGAAGAATTGAGTATGAACTTTCATCATTTCTTTCAATTCAGGAGTTCCATCCCCATACATTTTACGCAATTGAGGCAAGATCATGTAAAGGTAACCAGAAGCTTGCATACGCTCATAGTTCCAACCTAATTGGAAAGTAAACAAGCTACGTTTGTTGATTTGATTAAAATCTTCTTTTGTAAGTTTGTAATTAGAATTCGTCATCTTCGATTTCCCCACTTTCTGATGGTGTAGAAGGTGCTGCTACAGCTACTTTTTGGCTGTTCTTAAAGTGAACAACTGCAAGGAAGATACCTACGATAGAGATACCGATCATAGACAAACCTTTGAAGTTGTTAGCAAAGCCAATCTTTTCAGCAACATCAGCAGGAAGAGTACCAAGGATACCCGCAACAGCTCCACCAAGACCTGTTACATATGAGTAAAGAACAGTCAACATAGCTGTCAAACCGAATCCCATTGCAAGGTAGTGAAGGTTACGTTTAACTGGAAGGTAACGAAGCAAGATTGCAAATCCGAGACCTGGAAGCATACGTCCTGCAAGTGTCAAACCGTCTGCAACCCATTGGTATTCCTTAACAAGGTTTACAACACCTTGTACGAATTCTCCACCAAAAGCAAGGGCGAAGAATACTGGAAGGGCACGTGAAAGAGCCCAAGGCACTGCACCAAGTAGGTAGTTGCGCTCGATTCCTTTATAGTCAAAGCGTTCGATTGCAGCATCAATACGGTGTGCAAAGAAAGTAGTAGTCATACGTCCAAGAACGTCGAAGTATGTCAAAAGTGCTGCTACTGGTACAGCGATTGTTGTGATCGCAAGATCTGTATCAATACCTTGAGAGATAGAGAATGCTGTTGCAAGAACCGCACCAGAAGTTGCGTCGATACGAGAAGCACCACCGAAGGTACCAACCCCGAGAACGAACAACTGCAAGCTACCACCGATAAACAAACCAGTTGTCACATCTCCCATGATCAAACCGGTAATGAAACCAGCGAATACAGGGGAACCTGCAGATGAAACGATTGTCAACTCATCACAGATTTGATAAGCTGAGTACAAAGTGAGAAGTAAAATTTGCCACCATTGTATCATAACAATGACCTCCTAAAAATTTTTTCCTATTTTAATAAACTCAAAAAGTCTGATACGGGATCGTTTGGAACCATTTGAGCAGTGAGTTTCACACCTTTTTCTGCCAGTTTGTGGAAGTCTTCCACATCCTTATCTACCACGTTGATAGAACGCGTGATAGGGCGAGTTTCTGGTGTTTGAGACATATTGCCGACATTGAGTGTTTCAAGCGGAACACCTGCTTCAACCAAACCAAGGAAACGGTCTGGCTTACGTGCAACGATAAAGAGACGTTGGCTATCGTATTTACCAGCAAGGATATTCGCTGCCGCTTTCTCAATTGGCAAGATACTAAGTTTTACACCTGGTGGTGTAGCAAGTTTCAAGCCGCTCTTTTCAATATCATTGTTAACGACTTCATCGTCTATAACCATAATGCGCGAAACGTTTAGTTTCCCTGCCCAAAGATTGGCTACTTGACCGTGGATCAAACGTCCATCGATACGGCATCCTACAATTGTCATAAGTTTTCCCCCTTTATGTGTTTTAGTGTAGGTTTACGAGTTAAATGAATCTCTTTTTTATATTCGCCTTCAGTTTCAAAGATGATAATGCGGTTATCACCTTCCTTGAGATAACTATGAGGGATATAAAGCGAGAGGGTCGGGCCAACATTCCAGAAACGTCCTAGGTGACGCCCGTTGACAAAGGCAACTCCCTTACCAAACTCAGACAAGTCTAGGTAAGTATCTTTTGGCTCTTCTACTGTAAAGTCATAAGCGTAAAAGGCTGGTTGTCCTTCTGTCCATCCTTTTGAAAAATCAATTTTCTCAGGATTATCCAATGGAAGTGGATATTGTTTCCAATTTAACATGAAGTGTAGATCCTTGCAGACACCTGTACGAATTCCTTTACGTTGCGTATCTGCCAAGAACTTATGCCCATAGTTGACACGCCCCATATTTTCGACCAAGATGTCAATCTCTGAAAAACCTTCTCGATTTCCCTGACAGTAGATATCTTCACCAATTTCTGTCTGGTATTGAGTGGCAATCCATTGACCATCTACATAAAGTTGAGCTCGGTCACGTCCATCGATGATACGGAGACGTTCCTCTTCTGCATCCCAACTTGCTTCGGTACGATAAAGAAGGTAGCCATAACTTTGACCAAGTTCTTCCATCGCTTTTGGATAGAGGCTTTCAGTTGGACTTGCCAGGCTATCCAGGGTTTCAAACAAGGAAACTTTTTCGACTAGTGGAATGGATTCCATTTCCATACTTTCCTTGTAAAGTGGTTCTAACTGTGGATACTCTGGGAAGTGTGTTGCCATCATCTTCTTGACTGCTAGGTATTTAGCAGTTGGATTTCCTTCTTCATCGAGAAGGGCATCATAATCGTAAGATGTAACTTGTGGCAAATCTAGAGTTCCTCGAGCCGAGCAACCATTCATGAAACCAAAGTTTGTTCCGCCATGGAACATATAAAGGTTGATGGAGCCTTGCTCTAACACCTCTCGAACAGCTTCTGCCAATTCTTTAGGATCCCGTGTGATGATTGGCTCTTTCCAACGGTTGAACCAGCCATCCCAGAATTCCATACACATGAGGGGCCATTTTTTGCCATACTCATCAAAGAATTCTTGCATTTGTGAGAAGTTGTATGGAGCTTTAGAACCGAAGTTCCCTGTCACAAAGAGATCGTCTTCGATCAAGGTTCCGGCTTTCAAAGTAGCCCTCCAAGGGCCGTCTGAAGTAAAGAGTGGGCAATCAATCCCTCGTTCTTCCATCAATTTTCGAATCGCTCTCAGATAAGACTTATCTTCTCCATAAGATCCATATTCATTTTCGACTTGCATCATGAGAATGTTTCCACCATTACCCAACAAGCGAGGCACAAGCCTTGGTAATAATTGGTCATAATAGCGAGCAACTGCCTCAACATAAGCCGGATCGGATGAACGGATTCGCATGTTCTTAGTTAAGAGCCAAGCTGGTAAACCGCCGAACTCCCACTCAGCACAGATAAATGGAGACGGACGCACAATGGCGTATAGACCCAAATCCTGTGCGATTTGGAGGAATCTCTCCAAATCCATAGCACCTTCAAAATTAAACTCACCTTCAATAGGTTCGTGTAAATTCCATGCTACATAAGTCTCGACTGTATTAAAGCCAAGCGCTTTTAAGTTGTAGAGCGAATGATACCAATCCTCCGCTGGAATTCTAAAATAATGAATGGCGCCGGACAAAATCTTGAACGGTTTTCCATCTAAATAGAAATCGTCCTCAATTTTAAAGCTTGTCATGTTACTACCTCTGACTAATTAAGTTTGCGCTTTCATTTATTATAATATTAAATATAATCAAATCTTTTGCATTTGTCAATAGGTTTTAGAAAATTCTTTAAAATTTTTCTATTTTTTTACTTACCGTTTACCGAAATTATCAAAAAATCGCATGAAAGTCGTTTTTTTATGTATGATAATTCACAAGGCTAGAAAATGAAATTTTTTACATGTAACATAACATCTTTAGTCGATTATTTTAATTTTTTTTACCTAAATACTACTATTTTCTCAGTATTTATGGTAAAATCAAGGTTGGAGAAAGAGAATCGAGGTGAAATTATGGCTATTCCAAAATACCAATATATTAAAGATGAATTAAAAAACAAAATCATCTCAGGTCAATTTGCGAGTGGAGATAAATTTTATACAGAAGCAGAATTGATTGCGATGTACGATGTTAGTTCGATCACCGTTGTTCGTGCTTTGAATGACCTTGCAAAAGACGGCTATATTGTCCGTCAACAAGGTAAAGGAACTTTCGTTTCACGTGCACGTAAGCACAAACTCGTTGAGTTTTCAGATGTTGAAATCTTTGAAACCAAAGACGATAAAGTTACTGTCCTTTCTATCGAGCGCGGAAACAAGCTTGAATATTTAGAGAAACTCGGCCTACGTGGAGATCAATTCTACTATAAGATTGAACGTATTCGTCAAACAAATGACGTTACATACATCTACCACACATCTTATGTTCCTGAACAATATATCAATGCCAACTATCCAAATCTTGATTATTATAGTTCTATCTATAAACGTTTCAAATTGGATTACCGCATTCACATGAGTGATGAGCATTTTGAGGAAATCAATGAGATTGCCTTTCCAACACCAGAGCATGCTGCTTCTGTGCTTGGAATCGATACACAATTCCCAACTGTCTTCCAAACCAAGACTACAAAACTTGAGGCCACTGGCCAAGTCCTTGCCTATAGTGAAACTTATAAGCGAGCAGACTACTACAAAATCAAATTCATCTCATGTAACCGAGGTCATTAAGAAAAAGCCTGAGCCCAGCTCAGGCTTTTTCTGTATTTAATTATAGCACGAGAAAGAAACTATGAAAATGCTATGAAGGGTTCTTATTTAATTAGTAGCGTTTTTACTAAAAACAAGTTAAATACTTGCTTCATTTTTCCTTCTATCTTTATCTTTTATTGGCAATTTTCTCCTAAATCTTATGTTTTCCTCCATTTATTATAGTTCTTATATAAACCCTATTGACATTTTACCCCTTAGATAATAAAATAAAATTGGTTTTATGTAAACGCTATCATACACGATAACAACAAGGAGGTTTTGTCATGAAACTAGAAAAGAAACAGCGCTTCTCCATTCGTAAATACGCGGTTGGAGCAGCTTCTGTACTTATAGGATTTGCATTTAGCGCACAAGTCGTAGCTGCCGACGGGATTACTCCGGCTCCAACAGCTGAGGAAACAGTTCAAACTGTCCAGGAGAGTCCGCAAACACCCGATGAGGCTGGAGAGTCCAAGGCCCCAGAAAAACTGGAAGAAAAGGCTGAAGAACCTGTAAAAGAGGAGGTCAAAGAAGACACGGAGGCTCCTCATACAGTTACTCCAAAAACGGAAGAAACAACTGCACCAGCTGTGACAGAAAATGCTAGTCCTACTCCGACTACTGAGAAAGAAAGTCCTGCTCCAACTGAAGTTCCTGCAGAAAACTCTCCTTCAGAAAAGAAAAATGAAGCAGCCACACCTGCAGTAACCACTCCTAACACTGAACGAGCAGCTCAGGTAAATGAAAAACTGGCTAAAAGAAAAATGATCTCAATTGATGCTGGACGCAAGTACTTCTCTCCAGACCAACTCAAAGAAATCATCGACAAAGCTAAACACTATGGTTATACTGATCTTCATTTACTAGTTGGAAACGATGGCATGCGTTTCATGTTGGACGACATGACCATCAAAGCCAATGGCAAAACCTATGCAAGTGATGATGTCAAACGTGCGCTCGAAAATGGAACTAATGCCTACTACAAGGATCCAAACGGCAATCACTTGACAGAGAGCCAGATGACGGACTTGATCAACTATGCCAAAGATAAGGGTATCGGACTAATCCCAACCGTTAATAGCCCTGGGCACATGGATGCCATTTTGCATGCCATGAAGGAGCTAGGTATCCAAAAACCGAACTTCAACTACTTTGGTAAGGAATCTGCTCGTACCGTTGACCTGGATAACAAAGAAGCTGTTGAGTTTACCAAAGCCCTGATCGACAAGTATGCTGCTTACTTCGCTGGTAAGACTGACATCTTCAACATCGGGCTAGATGAGTACGCCAATGATGCTACAGATGCCAAAGGCTGGAGCGTTCTTCAAGCCTACAAGTGGTACCCAGAAGATGGCTTCCCAGATAAGGGTTATGACAAATTTATCGCTTATGCTAATGACCTAGCTCGCATCGTTAAATCTCACGGTCTCAAACCAATGGCCTTTAACGACGGCATCTACTACAATAGCGATACAAGCTTTGGAACCTTTGACAAAGACATCATCGTTTCTATGTGGACTGGTGGATGGGGCGGTTACGACGTCGCTTCTTCTAAACTTCTAGTTGAAAAAGGCCACCAAATCCTTAATACCAATGATGCTTGGTACTACGTCCTCGGACGAAATGCCGATGGCCAAGGCTGGTACAACCTCGACCAAGGACTCAATGGTATCAAGAACACTCCAATCACTTCTGTACCAAAATCTGAAGGAGCAGATATCCCGTTCATCGGAGGTATGGTAGCTGCTTGGGCGGATACCCCATCTGCACGCTATTCACCATCACGCCTCTTCAAACTCATGCGTAGCTTCGCAAATGCCAATGCTGAATACTTCGCAGCTGACTATGAGTCTGCTGAGCAAGCCCTGAAAGAAGTCCCGACAGACCTTAACCGCTATACTGCAGAAAGTGTCGCAGCTGTCAAAGAAGCTGAAAAAGCCATTCGATCACTTGATAGCAACCTCAGCCGTGCCCAACAAGACACCATTGACCAAGCAATCGCGAAACTCCAAGAAGCTGTCAGCAATTTGACCTTCACACCAGAAGCTCAAAAAGAAGAAGACGCGAAACGCGAAGTTGAAAAACTTGCCAAGAACAAGGTGATCTCAATCGACGCTGGACGTAAGTACTTCTCAGCTGAGCAACTCAAACGTATCATTGATAAAGCTAGTGAACTTGGATATTCTGATGTACATCTACTCCTAGGAAATGACGGACTTCGCTTCCTCCTTGATGACATGACTATCACTGCTAACGGAAAAACTTATGCAAGTGACGATGTCAAAAATGCCATCATTGAAGGAACAAAAGCTTACTACGATGATCCAAACGGAACCACTCTTAGTCAGGCTGAAGTCACTGAATTGATTGAGTACGCAAAATCAAAAGGGATTGGACTCATCCCAGCGATCAACAGCCCAGGTCACATGGATGCCATGCTTGTCGCTATGGAAAAATTAGGTATCCAAAATCCTCAAGCCAACTTTGACAAGGTCTCTAAAACAACCATGGACCTTGAAAATGAAGAAGCGATGAACTTTACAAAAGCCCTTATCGGCAAGTACATGGACTTCTTTGCAGGCAAGACTAAGATCTTTAACTACGGTACAGACGAATACGCTAATGACGCCACCAACGCTCAAGGCTGGTATTATCTAAAATACTACAATCTCTATGGCAAGTTCGCTGAGTACTCCAACACTCTTGCTGCCATGGCCAAAGAACGAGGCCTTCAACCAATGGCCTTCAACGATGGTTTCTACTACGAGGACAAGGACGATGTTGAGTTTGACAAGGATGTCATCATCTCTTACTGGTCTAAAGGGTGGTGGGGCTATAACCTTGCAACTCCTCAGTATCTTGCAAGTAAAGGCTACAAACTTCTTAATACCAACGGAGACTGGTACTATGTTTTAGGCAATCACAAAGCAGACGAAGCCTACCCACTATCAAAGGCGATTGAAAACTCTGGTAAAGTGCCATTTAACCAACTTGCTTCTACCAAGTATCCAGAGGTAGACCTTCCTACTATTGGTAGTATGCTTGCTATCTGGGCAGATAAACCAAGTGCCGAGTACAAGGAAGAAGAAATCTTTGAACTCATGACTGCCTTCGCAGATCACAACAAAGACTACTTCCGCGCTGACTACAATGCTCTCCGTGAGGAGCTTGCTCAAATCCCTACTAACTTGGAAGGATACAGCAAAGAAAGTCTCGATGCTCTAAATGCAGCTAAAGAGGCTCTCAACTACAACCTCAATCGCAGCAAACAAGCCGAGTTAGACGCTCTCGTAGCTAAACTCAAGGCAGCCCGCCTAGGCCTCAAACCAGCGGCAACTCACTCAGGAAGCCTCGATGAAAACGAACTAGCTGCCAACGTTGAAACCAAACCGGAACTCATCACAAGAGCAGAAAAGATTCCATTTGAAGTTATCAAAAAAGAAAATCCGAGCCTCCAAGCTAAGCAAGAAAAGATTGTCACACCAGGTGTAGATGGTGAACGCACTCATTACATCTCTGTCCTTACTGAAAATGGTAAACAAACAGAAACCGTTCTAGATAGCCAAGTAACCAAAGAACCTGTGACCCAAGTGGTTGAAATCGGTGCCCCTATTACCCACAAAGGGGATGAAAGTGGTCTTGCTCCAGCTGCCGAAGCGAAACCGAGACTGGATATCCAAGAGGAAGAGATTCCGTTCACTACTGTGACACGTGAAAATCCACTCTTACTCAAAGGGAAGACTCAAGTTGTTACTAAAGGCGCTAACGGTCGTCGCAGTCATTACTATTCTGTGAGCACTAGTGCTGACGGTAAAGAAGTGAAAACTCTTGTAGATAGCCTTGTGACCCAAGAAGCAGTGACCCAAGTTATTGAAGTCGGAACTCTTGTAACCCATGTAGGGGACGAACACGGTCTTGCTCCAACCGCAGAAACAAAACCGAGACTGGACATCCAAGAGGAAGAAATTCCATTTACTACTGTGACACGTGAAAATCCTCAATTACCAAAAGGACAAACGCAAGTTGTTACTAAAGGAGCTAACGGCCACCGTATTGCCTTCTACTCTGTGAGCACTACTGCTGATGGAAAAGAAGAAAGAACTCTTGTCAATAGCGTGGTAACACAGGAAGCGGTCACTCAAGTCGTTGAAGTCGGTACTGCCCTTGAGAAAACTGAGCAAACTGCACCAACTACTGTCAAAGCAGATGAAAAACAACTCCCTGCAACAGGAAGTCAAGACTCTGCAGGCTTGGTCGCAGCAGGACTCATGGCGACTCTAGCAGCCTACGGACTGACTAAGAGAAAAGAAGACTAAGATTCTTCTAAGAGAATACGAAAAAGCGAGATTCAATCTCGCTTTTTTGTTTTATGATTAGTCACCAAGTCCGATACGTTCAAAGATATCCTCTACTCGTTTGGTGTAGTATGCTGGGTTGAAGATTTCATCGATTTCTTCTTGAGTCAAGCGTAATGTTACTTCTAATAATTGTTAGTGACCTATTTTAAATGCTGTCGCATATGCATTATGAAAGGCATATCCTGAAGCATATAAGTTAACTTCCGGTCTAACATTACTATAACTACGTTCTTTAAAACTCCAAAATACTCTACCTTGCTCTTGTTCCCTATAACCTATTATATTTGTATCATATAACAACTGAAGAGTATCTTCTGGTGTTCTCATATTTCTAGGTATAGATAAATTATATTTTTTTTGTTTTTTTATAAAGTTATTATATATTTCTTCAAATTTATTATAGGTAAATCGCTTCGTTCTGAAACTTTTGACAAATTTTTGAAACATATTATACTCATCATTATCCATGTAAATTAACATGAAGTCTTTTAGTTCTCCTAATAAGTAATGAGGATATTCTGTTTTAATCATATTTAAGAAGTCATCTCTTCTAAACCTTTCACCTTCATTCTTCTCTACTAACTGATTCAACATTGTTAAAATATCCCTTGGTTTGTATAAAGAATAACGCAAAAACTCTATAAAAGAATCTTCACTATCTTGGCTATCTCGACCTGAAACACTATAAGGGAAATAATCATCCCATGTCACTCCTTTTGGCCTATCTGACAAAGTTTGTTGTTTTAAGAAATAATTATCCGCAATTTCGAAAAGTTTGGAACCTCTATAAGCACTATAAGTAGTATTCCAATTAATTAATACTGAGTTATCTTTCAATTTTTGGTTCATATTGTGAATAGACATAGAATATATAATATCTGGTCTAATCAACAAAGAAACCTTAATCCCTCTTTCTTTCAACTCCGAATTATTCAACTCAATTACTGCATTTACTAATCCCCTCAAACAATCCATATAGTCTTCATGCTTAATCTCAGTTGGCCTTGCATCAATCCCATCAATAAATAAAATGAATTGCTTATCCAATCGTATTTCTTTAAATACTTTTTTAAATCCATCTAATAATTTAATCAAAGTCAATTGATAATTACTCTCAGCGTATTTTTCTGAACTTTCCGTACTAATCTTAGCAGATGGTTTAAAGATTCCCCCATTAATCATTGCATTTATAGAACTGTTAGAGTTTTCAACAAACTCAATTGCTTGAATAAACTCTGGCGAAAATGCATCACTATAAAAATCATTTATCACTGAATCTAATTTTTTTATTGGCCCCGATTTAAGTAACGTACTCGGTAAAAATTGTTTAATTTCCTCACTAAGAACAAGATAAATAACATTCATCCATACATCCTTATATGATGACATATCTAAAGACTTATTCTTTTTCATCCGAATGAATTTATCATATACCGTATCCTGAACAAATTTTATTTTAGCTTCAATATTATCTATGGACTGTTTCGAAAAATATACTGAATATGCTGTCTTACCAGAACCTTTTTCGCCAATAATAAAATACTTTCTCGGATCTTTTATTTGTTCTAGTACATCGCCTGCTAAAAATACCTTGTTAAATAAATCTAACTCACTTTCGTTAGAATTATAATATTCATACGCATCACCTTTTATTGTCTGTAAATCTTCAATTTTAATCATAATATTACCTCCTATTTGCCTCAAAGTCCGATACGTCCAAAGATATCATCCACTCGTTTAGTGTAGTATGCAGGGTTGAAGATTTCATCGATTTCCTCTTGAGTCAGGCGTGATGTCACTTCTGGATCTGCTTCGAGAAGCGGTTTAAAGTCTACTTGATTATCCCAAGAGTAGGCTGTTTTTGGTTGAACAAGGTCGTAAGCTTGCTCACGGGTCATGCCTTTTTCAATCAAGGTCAACATCGCACGTTGGCTAAAGATAAGACCAAAAGTTGAGTTCATGTTGCGAATCATGTTTTCTGGGAAGACTGTCAAGTTCTTGACAATGTTTCCAAAACGGTTGAGCATGTAGTCAATCAAAATGGTCGTATCTGGGGTGATAATACGCTCAGCTGATGAATGAGAGATATCACGTTCGTGCCAGAGAGCGACGTTTTCATAGGCCGTCACCATGTGACCACGGATAACACGCGCAAGACCTGTCATATTTTCAGAACCGATAGGGTTGCGTTTGTGAGGCATTGCTGAAGAACCTTTTTGACCTTTGGCAAAGAACTCTTCCACTTCGCGTTGCTCAGACTTTTGAAGACCACGGATCTCCGTTGCCATACGCTCGATGGAAGTCGCGATGCTAGCAAGAACTGCAAAGTACTCAGCGTGAAGGTCACGAGGAAGGACCTGTGTAGAGATTTCTTGAGCACGGATACCCAATTTGTCGCAGACGTATTGCTCTACGAATGGCGGGATATTGGCAAAGTTCCCAACCGCACCAGAAATCTTACCAGCTTCTACACCAGCAGCCGCATGCTCGAAACGCTCGATATTGCGCTTCATTTCGCTGTACCAAGTTGCTAATTTAAGACCAAAAGTTGTCGGCTCAGCGTGCACACCGTGGGTACGACCCATCATGATGGTGAACTTGTGCTCCTTGGCCTTGTCAGCGATGATGTTAGTGAAGTTTTCAAGGTCACGACGGATGATGTCGTTGGCCTGCTTATAGAGGTAACCGTAGGCAGTATCGACTACGTCAGTAGAAGTCAACCCATAGTGGACCCACTTGCGCTCTTCACCAAGCGTCTCAGAAACCGCACGTGTGAAGGCAACCACATCGTGGCGAGTCTCTTGCTCAATTTCCAAAATACGGTCGATGTCAAAGTCCGCTTTCTCGCGAATCAGAGCCACATCTTCCTTAGGGATTTCCCCCAACTCAGCCCATGCCTCATCAGCCAAGATTTCCACCTCAAGCCAAGCACGGTATTTATTTTCTTCACTCCAAATGTTCGCCATTTCGGGGCGACTATATCTATCAATCATGTTTAATTTTCCTTTCTTTTGATGTTTCACATCAGTTAGCAACCAGCAATCACTTTATTCAAACTCTTCTTTCCCAATCCAAACAGATGGATAATGATCGAGTGTGTTCAAATCCTTATCCAGCTGGACATCATAGATAGCTAAATAGTTTTCAGGGTATTGAACAACTAGCTCTTCATACTTAGCTTTCACTTTTTCGTGATCACTACTAGCATACAAGACTTCGACGACTGCTCCAGTCTTATCTTTTTCAACAAATGCATTAACGATGATTTGTATCATAGATTTCTCCTAAAAATCAATCCCTTCCCCTAATTTAACCACACTATTTAGCACATCACTAAACAAAGTTATATGCCCTACCCTACGGTTATGCTTGTCTTCTATGGTCACTTATTTACCGCCCACTCCGCCGCTTTCTCTGCATGGATCACTGTTGTGTCGTAGAGAGGCAGGTCGGTGTCGGGTTGCTTGACGAGGAGACCAATCTCGGTACACCCCAAGATAACAGCTTCAGCTCCTGCTTTTTTCAAATCATCTATAACGGCAAGATAAGTCTGCTTTGAGCTTTCTTTGATGTTCCCTAGGCAAAGTTCATCATAAATAATTCGATTAACCTCTGTAATGCCAGCTTGGTCTGGAATCAGCACTTCTAACCCAGACTCTATTAATTTCTCCTTGTAAAAATCTTGGGTCATGGTGTACTTGGTCCCTAAGAGGCCGACTTTTTGAATACCGTCAGCCAACAAGGCCTGCGCAGTTGCCTGCGCAATATGCAAGATTGGAATCGTAATCTTTCCTTGTATCTGCGGAGCAACCTTGTGCATGGTGTTAGTACAAATAACGATGAAATCCGCACCTGCTTGCTCCAAGCGCTGAGCAATATCTGCCAAAAGTTGACCGCTTTTCTCCCAGTCTCCGACTGCTTGATAATGCTCAATCTCTGCAAAATCAACACTATAAAGTAGAATCTTAGCTGAATGCAAGCCACCCAGCTCTTTTTTGATGGTTTCGTTGATGATTTGGTAGTAAGATGTGGTACTCTCCCAACTCATACCACCAATCAGACCAATAGTTTTCATAGGCTAATTAAACTCCTCCTTGCTTATCACAACCGACAGATAGTGCGGCAAGCTACTTAGATTTTTATCCAATGGCGAATCATAGATAGCCAGATAATTGTTTGGATATTGAATCTTTAATTCCTGATATTGGATTTTACTTTTTCATGGTCGGCACTGGCAAAGAGCACTTCCACAACGGCGATTTCTTTTCCTTCCTCCACAAAAGCGTTGACAATAATTTGAATCATAAACTGGTCTCCATTTAGCTTTAAAGATTATCATTTTCTGAGTCTTCATGTATAGAAAATTCAAATGAAATTCTCTCAGGATGCCTAGGCAGGCCGTAACTACTCAGATAATCCTTAACTTCCTTCACGGAACAAGAATATTCTAAGACTAGCTGATTGCCAGCTCTCTCTAAAATATGAATCCCCTCTCTATCCGCAATCTCAAGTCAGTGTTACGGTCGTTATTTCATCATCTAACAATTCATCAAATTCTTCTGCCATTTCAAAAATCAATCCCCTCACCAAACTCAACTACACTATCCGGTACATCACTAAACACAGTCACATGCCCCATTTTGCGGTTGTGCTTCGCTTCTATTTTACCATACATGTGGAGGTGGGCGCTGGGATTTTCTGTGACATATTTTTCGGCAGCCTCGACATGCTGACCAAGAACATTGAGCATAACAGCAGGCGCATGCAATTTGATAGCTGGCAATGGTGCTCCGAGAACGCCCAAGATATGGGTATCAAACTGGGAGAAGTCACAGGCTTCAATAGAGTAGTGCCCTGAGTTATGTGGACGTGGGGCAATTTCATTGACAATAATGTCATCAGCTGTCGCAAACATTTCCACACAAAGGGTTCCAGACAGCTTGAGCTGTTCTGCGATTCGTACTGCCATGGCTTTGGCTTTTTCAGCTAGACTTTCTGAAATGCGAGCTGGGACGATGGTCTTAGACAGAATGTTGTTACGGTGGATATTTTCCTGAACTGGGAAAACCGTCACGTCCTTGCCATTTCCTGACACGATGACAGAAATTTCAAGGTCAAAGTTGACAAATTCTTCCAAGACACAGTCTGCAGAGTCAGCTAGCGCATAGGCTTCTTCTAAATCTTCTGCCGAACGAATGACCTTTTGACCGTGACCATCGTAACCACCAGTCGCAGTCTTGAGGACATAGTTTTTCGACAGGTCGATATCTGTCAAGTCTTGACTTGAGGTCACTACCTTGTATGGAGCTACTGTCACTTGAGCCTTGTTTGAGAGAAAGTCCTTTTCAAAGATCCGATTTTGAGAAATGCGAAGTAGGTCTGTCCCTTGAGGGAGTTGCCCATCCTTGATAACCGCATCCAAACCGTCAGCGTCGACATTTTCAAATTCATAGGTCAGGACATCACAGCGGTCCGCTAACTGACGAAGAGCGTCTACATCATTATAAGGAGCCACGATGATCTCCGCCACGCGAGAGGCTGGGCAATCCGCTGCAGGATCCAGCGCGATAACCTTGTGCCCCATGTAGATAGCAGAAATGGCCATCATCTGACCCAGCTGACCACCACCGATAATTCCGATTGTTTTAGATGAGCTCATTGGTAGACTCCTCTGCGATTTTCCCTTGTTCTTCTGCAAAATCTGCCAATGCTGTCGCGATAGCCTGATCTTCTACTGAGAGGAGACGGAGGGCAAAGAGGGCCGCATTGGTCGCTCCTGCTTCACCGATAGCCATAGTCGCAACAGGCACACCACCTGGCATCTGTACGATAGAGTAGAGTGAGTCCACGCCACTAAGAGCGCGCGATTTGACAGGTACACCGATGACAGGAAGGGTTGTTTTGGCTGCGACCATTCCTGGCAAATGGGCTGCGCCACCTGCACCTGCGATAATGACCTTGATACCGCGACTACGAGCTTCCTCCGCATGTCTGAACATGAGGTCTGGAGTACGGTGGGCAGAGACAACTTTCTTTTCGTAGGCTACACCGAAACGGTCCAGGACTTCGGCGGTTTTTTGCATGGTTGCCCAGTCGGATTTGGAGCCCATGATGATGGAAATAATTGGTTTAGTCATAATTTTTCCTTTTTTCTTTTTTTGATAATGGTCTTAGGTGGTGGGGACGGAAGCAAACCTTCGGTTTCATTCCTAAAATTTGAGCCTAAGGTCTCAAATTTTCCCTTGACCAGAACAGATACTGTTCTGGTCTTTTCACCACGGCGACCATTGTCGTGTTTGGCGACTGCGTCGCCTTTTCTTATATCTTTATCTAATTGCCTTGCTTCCGATATCCGTACGATAGAAGAGACCTTCTGTGTTTTGTTTGTCAAGTTCCTTGTAGATGGTGTCTTGGGCTTCTTTGACGGTGTCTGCTGTGGTGACTAACATATAGACACGTCCACCGTTAGATAGCAGTGCTCTGCTATTTTCTGCAAACTTAGCCCCTGCATAGTAGGTGATGATATCTCCCTCGGTTTTTGCTGGCAATTCAACACCTTTTTCATAGTCTAGCGGGTAGCCGTTTGACGCGACAACCACGCCCAGAGTCACACCCTTATCCGTCCAAGTGATGTTTGGCTCCTTGCTATCAAGAATATCCGTAATATTTTGCGCAAAGTCAGAGGTCAGGCGAGGCAGGATAATCTGAGTTTCTGGATCTCCGAAACGAGCGTTAAACTCGATGACTTTGGGTCCATCTGCTGTCAAGATAAGCCCTGCGTAAAGGACACCAAGATACGGACAACCTTCTTGGATCATGCCCTCAAGGACTGGCTTGACAATAGTCTCCACCGCTGTATCAACTACACTCTCTGGCAAGTGTGGAACTGGCGCATAGGCACCCATCCCGCCCGTGTTAGGCCCCTTGTCCCCATCATAGGCACGTTTGTGGTCCTGAGCTGTTGGCATGATGTAGAACTTATTGCCATTGACAAAGGCAAAGAGTGAAAATTCCTCACCTTCAAGAAACTCCTCGATGACCACACGCGCACCTGAATCGCCAAATTTGTTGTCCAAAAGCATCTCATGAGCGGCTTCGACCGCTTGCTCAACCGTTTCAGCTACGACAACACCTTTCCCAAGTGCCAAACCATCTGCCTTGACAACGATTGGAGCGCCTTTCTCTTCGATATAGGCCTTGGCTTCCTCGAAATCTGAGAAGGTCCCATAGGCTGCTGTCGGAACGCCGTACTTGACCATGATTTCCTTAGCAAAATCCTTGGACCACTCCAGCTCCGCTGCAGACCTTGTCGGACCAAAGGCTTTGAGACCAGCTGCATTGAACTCATCAACAATCCCAGCAGCAAGGGCATCATCTGGACCGATAAAAGACCAAGCAATATCGTTGGCTTTTGCAAACTCAATCAATTTAGAATGTTCGGAAATAGAGATATTTACCAATTCCAGACCATCCAGAGTCATCCCGTCATTCCCAGGAGCTACAAAGACTTTTTCAACGTCTTTTGACTCAAGCAACTTCTTAGCAATGGCATGTTCACGACCACCCGAACCGACAACAAGCAGTTTCATTTCTCAACCTCTTTTGCGAATTATTTACTAATATTATAACATAAACGTTCGTTTTAATCTTGTTTCGTTTCGCTTTTAAAGCAAAAAAAGAAAGAAACTGTTTTCTTCCCTTTTATTTTCTTAATGTCTAAAATGTCTCACGCCTGTAAAGACCATGGTCAAGCCGTATTTATCAGCAGCTTCGATAGACTCTTGGTCACGGACGGATCCACCAGGCTGGATGATGGCCTTGATACCTGCTTTAGCGATTTCTTCCACGTTATCCGCAAATGGGAAGAAGGCATCGGAAGCAAGGACAGCGCCGTCAAGACGGTCTTTAGCTTGGTCAATGGCAATACGGACTGAAGCTACACGGTTGGTTTGCCCTGGGCCAACACCGAGTGTCATATGGTCATTCGTCACGATGATTCCATTTGATTTGACATACTTGATAGCTTTCCAAGCAAACTCAAGGGCGGTTGCTTCTGTCTCAGTTGGTTGGCGTTTGGTTACCACTTGCCAGTCAGCTGGGCTTTCTTTGATCACGTCTTGGTTTTGAACGAGGAGTCCACCGACAACACCTGTGTATTCTGCTTCCACTTCACTAGCGTCTTGGGCATCAAATGGCAAGGCAAGAATGCGCAAGTTTTTCTTTTTGTTGGTCAAAATGGCTAGCGCTTCATCCGTATAGCTTGGTGCAATGATGATTTCAAGGAAAACGTCGTGCATCTTCTCAGCTGTCGCAGCATCTACCTCACGGTTAAGAACGACAATCCCACCGAAGATAGACACTGGGTCAGACTCATAAGCATAGTCCCAAGCAGTTTCGATGTCATCAGCTTGACCGATACCGCACGGGTTCATGTGTTTGAGAGCTACAACCGTTGGACGTTCTTTGAAATCGCGGATAATACGAATGGCAGCATCCGCATCGCGAATGTTGTTAAAGGACAATTCCTTGCCGTTAAGCTGTTTGGCTGATGCAATGGAGTAATCCGTTGGCAAGGCTTTTTGGTAGAAGTCCGCATCCTGTTGAGGATTTTCACCGTAACGCATGGCTTGTTTGAGGTCATAAGTCAAGGTCAGTTTTTCAGGCTTTTCTTCACCCACTTGAGCTGTGAAGTATTCTGCGATCAAGGCATCATAAGCCGCTGTGTGACGGAAAACCTTGGCTGCCAAACGTTGGCGAGTTTCGTAACTTGTTTCACCATTTGCTGACAATTCGTCAAGCACAACAGCATAGTCAGAAGGATCTACCACAACGGTTACGCTGGCGTGATTCTTCGCTGCTGAACGAAGCATTGATGGACCACCGATATCAATGTTCTCAACCGCATCAGCGTACGTCACGTCTGGTTTAAGAATGGTTTCCTTGAAAGGATAGAGATTGACCACAACAAGGTCGATCAATTCGATATTATTATCCTTAGCTGCTTCCAAGTGACTATCCAAGTCACGACGAGCGAGAAGCCCGCCGTGTATATTTGGATGGAGGGTCTTGACACGACCGTCCATCATTTCTGGGAAGCCAGTCACATCATCAATGGCAATGGTCTCCACCCCGGCATGGTCAAGGGTAACCTTGGTACCACCTGTTGAGATGATATCCCAACCAAGTTTTTTGAGTTCTTGAGCAAATTCAACAATGCCCGCTTTGTCTGAGACGCTGATTAAGGCCTTTTTCGTCATTCTATTCCTCTTTCTTTAGATCCAAGCGCATAGCGACTTCGTTATTTTCTTCTATAAATCCTGTTTCCTGAAAACCCAGACTAGTCAACAGGTACTTCATTTTTTCATTTCCAACTACATAATCTGCGGTAATATGACTGCAAGCTCTATCCATCTGAGCCTCTTTGATTAGAACTTCCAAGGCTTTTCGACCATAACCTCTTCCTTGGTACTGCTGACCAATCATTATCCGCCAGATAAAGTATTCCGCTTCATCCTTGTCTATTTCTAGCAGGAGAAAGCCAACCACTTGCTTATCCCAATAGATTGCCATCGGAAACACATCTTCGTTTTTCCGGTAGAGCCATGCATCAGCTAAAGAGCGAACATTTGGAGCTACGAAACGTGCTCGTTCATCAGCTTCTGATATTTTCAAATCCAGCACTGCCTGAAAACTGCTCTCATCTACCAATTTCAGTTCAATCATTTTTTCTCCTAGCAAGATTGCGCAATCAAAACTTGATTTACTTCTTACCTTCTCTCCACTCCCAAACTATCCAACACCTCTGGATACAACTTGTACTCTGCCTCATGAATACGAGCTTCAAAGCTTTCGATAGTATCATCTGCTAGACGTGGCACACGGACTTGTTTGATGACCTTGCCTGTATCCACACCTGAGTCCACCCAGTGAATGGTCACGCCACTCTCAGTAACACCAGCATTCCAAGCATCCTCAATCCCATGAGCTCCTGGAAATTCTGGCAGGTAGGCTGGATGAATGTTGATGATACGACCTTCATAAGCTGCCAGTAAGGTTGGCCCAACGATTTTCATGTAGCCTGCTAGACAAACCAAGTCAATCTGGTGCTCTTCCAAAAGTTCGACGAGGGCTGCTTCGTAGTCTGCCTTGCTCTCAAACTCCTTGAGTTCAAAAGCGTAGGATTGAACGCCGAGCTTGTCTGCACGCTCGAGCACAAAGGCATCACGATGGTCTGAAAAGACAAACTCCACCGGAAATTCTTCGGCAATCACCTGAAAATTTGAGCCATTACCAGAGGCAAAAACCGCTATTTTTTTCATTTGATGATGACACTTTCGTTTTCTTTCTTGACGATGCGACCAATTTCATAGACTGGTTCATCCAACAATTCCTTGATTCGCTCGATATTTTCAGGGCTAACTGCCAACATGAGCCCTACGCCCATATTGAAGATTTCAAACATTTCTTCGTGCTTGATATGACCGTATTTCTCAAGGGCTTTGAAAATCGGAAGGACTGGAACTTTGTCTTCTTCGATTTCTGCCGCTAGATCATCTGCAAACATACGAGGGACATTTTCAATAAAACCACCACCTGTGATGTGGGCAATCCCATGAACCAAACCTTCCTTGATGAGTGGCAAAACAGCTTTAACGTAGATACGAGTTGGTTCCAAAAGGACATCTTTCAGCTTTTTGCCTTCCAACTCAGGCAAGACTTCTTCGCCTGTGTAATCCGCAAAAACACGACGTACAAGTGAGTAACCATTTGAGTGAATCCCACTTGAAGCAAGTCCGAGAAGAACATCACCTTCTGCTACTTTTGATCCGTCGATGATTTGAGATTTTTCTGCCACACCGACCGCAAATCCAGCCAAGTCATAGTCATCTTCTCCATACATACCAGGCATTTCAGCTGTTTCCCCACCAATGAGGGCAGCACCAGCCTGCACACAACCTTCTGCCACACCAGCGACGACTTGTTCTAGTTTAGCTGGTTCATTCTTCCCTGTCGCCACATAGTCGAGGAAATAGAGAGGCTCCGCACCTGCAGCGATGATATCATTGACACACATGGCTACACAGTCCTGCCCAATCGTGTCATGCTTGTCGTACTTGATAGCCAGCATGAGCTTGGTTCCGACACCATCAGTTCCTGAGATCAAGACAGGCTCTTTGACACCTGTTTTTGAAAGGTCGAACATGCCACCAAAACCACCAAGAGCTCCCATAACACCTGCACGCTCCGTACGAGCCACGTGCTTTTTGATCCGCTCAACAACTTCATAACCTGCTTCAACATCTACACCCGACTGGGCATACGCATTTTTATTTGCCATTTTATTTTTCCTTTTCTTTGAGAAGATTGCGACGTATTTTTAGATAAACAATTATTTTATCTAAAAATACTAGTCAGGGCTCTAGCTTTGGTCCCATAAGGCAAAGCGTCTACTGACAAATGCTTTAGCTTTTAGTCAGTAGCGAGACGTGGAGCATAAGCATTTTTATTTGTCGTCTTCTCTTCCTTTCCTTTCATGGAGAGTCTTTATCCGTCTATTTGTAAAAACTGGTCTTGTCCCCCAAGCTTCTACGATATTCTTCCTCATAGTCGTAGAGAGGAGTTGGGTAGTCCCCGTCAAAGTAAGCGACGCAAAGCCCACCATTTGGCGCATCTGTTTCAATCCCGATGGATTCAATCAAGCCATCAATCGAAAGATAGGTGAGACTATCTGCACCAATGATTTGGCAGGTTTCTTCCACCGTATGATTGGCCGCAATCAACTCCTGACGCGTCTGGATATCAATCCCATAGAAACATGGATAAGCTAGCGCAGGGCTCCCAATAGCAACGTGAACTTCTGTCGCACCAGCTTCCTTCAAGAGTTGGACGATGCGACGAGAAGTGGTACCACGGACAATGGAGTCATCTACCATAACCACACGTTTGCCTTTAACAACACCCGAAACAGCAGATAGCTTCATCCGCACACCTTGCTCTCGCAATTCTTGAGTCGGTTGGATAAAGGTGCGTTGCGTATATTGGTTCTTGATGAGGCCCATTTCATTTGGCAGACCGGATTCTTCCGCAAAGCCCATGGCTGCACTTAGGGAAGAATTGGGCACACCGACTACGATATCCGCCTCATGCTTAAATTCACGCGCTAATTGGGCACCCATACGTTTCCGTGCAGTATGGACATTGATCCCATGGATGTTAGAGTCAGGGCGGGCAAAGTAGATATACTCCATAGAACAAATCGCCAACTGGGTATCATTCGTATAGCTATCGTACTGAATCCCACTGTCATCTACGATTACAATCTCTCCTGGTTTTACATCGCGAATCCACTCGGCACCAATGACTTCAAAAGCACAGGTTTCTGACGAAACGACCACCGCTCCGTTTGCCATTTTCCCAATAGAAAGTGGACGAAAACCATTAGGATCAAGAGCCGCAATCAACTTGTCCTCAAACAGCAGGATATAAGCAAATCCACCTTTGACAAGGCTAAGTGCCTCTTTGATTTTGCCCATCAAGTTCGGATTGTGACTCCGACGAATGAGGTGTGCCAAGATTTCCGAGTCCGAAGTTGAACTGAAAATAGCTCCTCTTTGTTCCAATTCTTGCTTGAGCGATTCGGCATTGGTCAAGTTTCCGTTGTGAGCAAGTCCAAACTGCATATCGTGAAAGCGAAAGAGGAAGGGCTGGATATTATCTACAGAAGCTTCGCCAGCAGTCGCATAACGCACATGCCCAATCGCGCTCGTTCCTGTCAATTTATCCAAATTAGCAGGATTTCTGAACACTTCTGATAAAAGCCCCATATCACGATGACGCTTCAAGTTCCCCTGGTCATTGGAGAGGATTCCTGCCCCCTCCTGACCACGGTGCTGAAGACTGTGGAGTCCAAAATAGGTCAATTTAGCAGCATCTGGATGCCCCCAGATACCGAAAACACCACATTCTTCATTAAGAGATTTTACTTCGTATGTCATTTTTTATACCTAATTTTTATTTATGTATCATTCCTTTAGTAGAGCCGAATGATACGGTAGAAGCTCGTTTCACTCGCAAAACAAACCTTTTGCAATCACCAAGAACTAAATCTACATGACTTTTACATTACGGATACTATCTATTAGAAAATCTGTAAGTCTTATTTCCCAGTAAAGTATTGAACCGCTGATGCAAAGAGATATTGGTCTTTATTTCCTGGAATATTTTGGAAGAGACCGTCTTCATAACGTTCTGAGTGTCCCATCTTACCGATGATTTGACCATTCTTGCTAGTAATTCCTTCGATGGCATTTACAGAACCATTTGGATTGTACTTAGAATCCATACTTGGTTTGCCGTCAAAGTCAACGTATTGGCTAAAGATTTGACCATTGTCACGAAGCTCTGCAAATTCCTCAGCCGTCACGACAAACTTCCCTTCACCGTGCGATACTGGGATGGCATGGATATCGCCCACTTGCACTCCAGCCAACCATGGTGAGTTGGTATTGGCAATTCGAGTTTCCACCATCTTGGCCACGTGTTGGTTGGCATCATTGTAGAAGAGGGTTGGACTAGTGCTACTTGCATCTTCAAAGTTACCATATGGAAGAAGACCTGATTTGACGAGGGCTTGGAATCCATTACAGATACCGATAATCAAGCCACCACGAGCGATAAAGCTATCAATCGCTGCACGCACTTTTTCATTAAGAAGGATATTGACAATAAACTTAGCTGACCCATCTGGCTCGTCTGCAGCGGAGAATCCACCCGCAAAGAAAAGGATGTTAGCCTTGCCAATATTGTCAACCATGGTTTCGACTGACTTGACAATAGCTTCTTCATTCAAGGTCACAAATGGCACCAAGTTAACCTCTGCACCTTCTTTTTCAAAGGCCTTGGCTGAGTCATATTCTGAGTTGGTTCCTGGGAATACTGGGATGTAAACGACAGGTTTTTCAATAGTTTCTTTGGCTTTTACAACTACTTCAGAAGCAACAGCTGGAACTTCTTCCAGTTCTTTTGCTTGGGCAAATTCAGTTGGGTAAACTTCTTCCAGTTTGCCTTGGAAGGCACTGTCAAGTTTCTGTCCATCTAGCTTCACACCGTTGACAGTCAGTGTAAAGTCTACGCTTGTTTGACCGATTTTCTCTACTCCAGCAATCTCTTCAGGAGATGTGAAGACAAATCCGCCTAATTGAGCTGTCAAAGCCGTTTCAAGTTCAGGCAAGGTTACCTCTGCACCGATATGATTTCCAAAGGTAGCAAGAGCCAAACTTTCAATAACACCACCATATTTAACAGCTGATGCAGATGTCACTTTGTAAGCCTTTTGAATAGCTTCGAACTTGGCAAAGTTAGACTTGATCAAGTCAAAGTCAATATCAGCAGAAAGGGCTTGACCTGGGATGTAGTAGATATTTTCACCAACAGTCTTGAACTCAGGAGAGAGAACTTGACGACTATCTGCCGTTGTCACTCCAAAGGCAACCAAGGTTGGTGGTACAGTCAATTCTTCAAAGGTACCAGACATAGAGTCTTTACCACCGATAGATGGCAAGCCAAGTTGGATTTGTGCTTCGATAGAGCCTAGAAGAGCTGCTACTGGCTGACCAAAACGCTCTGCTTGTTTGTCCATCCGCTCAAAATACTCTTGGTAAGAGAATCGAGCCTTAGACCAGTTGGCGCCAGCAGCAACCAAACGAGCAGTTGCTTCGATAACCGCATAGGCAGCCCCATGATATGGAGACCATTCTGCAATGTATGGGTTGAAGCCTTGCGCCATGACAGACGCAGTATGAGTCACTCCATGTTGAACTGGCAATTTCTGAACAGAAGCTTCAGTCGGTGTGAGTTGGTAACGACCGCCAAGTGGGTGATTGACTGTTGAACGACCAACAGAGCTATCAAAGATGGTCTGCAAACCTTTTTGACTCGCATGGTTGATGTCAGATAGTACCGCAAGAGTATCAGCTTCAAGGGCTTCAGTACTTGTCTTGCGCTCTTCTGGGAGTTTGACATCCTTGTCCACAACCTTGGCATCTACAACGACACGCACACCATTGGTATCAAGGAAACTGCGTTCCAAGTCGACAATCGTTTCACCATTCCAGTGCATGACTAGATTTGGTTTTTCAGTCACTGTCGCAACCACAACAGCGTCAATATTTTCTTTGTTACATTCTGCAACGAAGGCATCTACATCCTCAGGACGAACCACCACAGCCATCCGTTCTTGTGATTCAGAGATGGCAATTTCGGTTCCATTCAAGCCTTGGTATTTAAGAGGAACCTTGTTGAGGTCAATTTCAAGACCGTCTGCCAATTCACCGATAGCTACACAGACACCCCCAGCACCAAAGTCGTTGGATTTCTTGATAAGACGAGTGACAGCGCCATTACGGAAAAGACGTTGAATCTTGCGTTCTTCGATGGCATTCCCTTTTTGAACCTCTGCTCCAGCAGTCTCTACAGACTCAACTGTTTGAACCTTAGAAGAACCTGTCGCACCACCGACACCATCACGGCCAGTCTTACCACCGAGGAGGATAATGACATCTCCCGCTTCCGGTTTTTCACGAACCACATTTTCCTTTGGAGCTGCACCGACAACTGCACCAAGCTCCATGCGTTTGGCTACAAAGCCTGGGTGGAAGTATTCACGAACGTAGGTCGTCGCAAGCCCAATCTGATTCCCGTAAGAAGAATAACCATGAGCTGCTGTTTTAGAAATGACTTGTTGCGGCAATTTCCCAGCACGAGTTTCTGAAATCGGTGCTGTAATATCACCTGCACCTGAGATACGCATAGCTTGGTAGACATAAGAACGCCCTGACAATGGGTCACGAATAGCTCCACCGATACAAGTAGCCGCTCCACCAAATGGCTCAATCTCAGTTGGGTGGTTGTGGGTTTCGTTTTTAAACATGAGGAGCCAAGGTTCCTTGACGCCATCAACGTCCACTTCGATTTCGACCGAACAAGCATTGATTTCGTCAGACACTTCCATGTCATCCAAACGCCCATTGGCACGCTCATAACGACCAAAAATAGTCGCCATATCCATCAAGGTTTGCGGTTTTTCAGAGCGCCCCAACTCCTCGCGCATAGCGATATATTTGTCGTAGGTCGCCTGTAATTGTTTTTGGAATTTAGAGGCTGAGAAATCAATCTGCTTCAACTCTGTCTCAAAAGTAGTATGACGGCAGTGGTCAGACCAATAAGTGTCCAAAACCTTGAGCTCCGTCTCAGTCGGCACGCGCCCGATTGACTTGAAATAGTCTTGGATAAAGAGCAAATCATCCACTTCCATGGCCATTCCTTGTTCAGCCTTGTAGCGAGCAAAGTCTTCTGCCGTATAGCTTTCAAAGAAGGTCAATTTCGGAATTGTCTTGTCTGACTCAGAAAATTCCTGCTTGGCAATTCCTGTTGTGATATCCTTGAAACGAGAATCAACTGGATTGAGCAGGTAGTTCTTGACCGCTTCCAACTCAGTCACATCAATATCTTTATTAACCAAGTACAATTGTGCTGTGTTGACCGTCACGTCACTCGAACTTCCCAGCAAAAGCAAGGCTTCCTGTGAAGAAGCTGCACGCTGGTCAAACTGTCCTGGCAAACTTTCAATGGCAAAGAAAGCATAATTGGCAAGATCCGCCTGCACAGCCGTTTCATCCAATACATGGTCTGTCACCTGCTCAGAGAAGATATGCTTCTCGGCGGGCGTAAACAAATCCTCTGACAAGCCAAAAACGTCATAAACCTGCACGATTCGAATACTTTTTAAAGTTGACAGTCCCAAGTTATGTTGGAGCTCTCTCACCAAACTCTCTGACTTGACCTGAAAATCAGCCTTTTTTTCAACAAAAATACGTTTATCCATCAATCCTTATTCCTTTATTTCAGCTCTTGCAATTTTTCCAAATGACCTTAAAGATGTTATTTTAAACCTTGCAACTTTTCCCAGACAATCTCGTAGACATCGGTTAATTCACCTAGACCCCGACGGAAAACATCCTTATCCATGTGGTTACCGTCAGCGTCCCAAAGTCGGCAGTTATCTGGTGAAAATTCGTCTGCCAAGATAATCTTGCCATCCTTATCAAAACCAAATTCCAGTTTAAAATCGATTAACTTAAGACCAATCTCAGCAAACCAGGCTTTCAAGAGCTCATTGATACGACGGGTTTCTTCTTTCAAGTAAGCAATCTGCTGATCATCCGCAATTTTAAGGAATTTCACATGCTCGTCATTGATAAAGGGATCATCCAAATCATCATTTTTATAGTAAAATTCTACAATTGGAGTCTCAAATGCGATACCTTCTTCCACCCCAAAACGTTTTGAAAAAGAACCAGCCGTGTAGTTGCGAAGCACGACTTCCAAAGGAATAATCTCAACCTTTTTATTGAGCTGTTCCGTGTCCGAAATTTTTTCCACAAAGTGAGTCGCTACACCAGCCGCATTTAATTTCTCAAAAATAAAAGATGAAATCTGATTATTCAAGACTCCTTTGCCCGCAATCTGCTCCTTCTTGACACCGTTGAAGGCAGTTGCCTGGTCCTTGTAAGTTGAAATAATGAGATTTTCATCCTCAGTTGTATAGATATCCTTGGCTTTTCCCGAATAGATCAATTTTTTTGACATTTTAAAGTTCGCCTTTCGTATTACTTGAGCACATTCTACCACAAAACAAACAAAAATTCAAGATTTTTACGAACTATTAACAAAATAGCGCTTGTTGCGTAAAGAAAAAACTGCAAAACACCTTTGTCTTACAGTTTTTCAATCAGTTATCTCGAAAAAAGACGAACATTATTCTCTGTTCAAAAATTGATCCCAATAATAGCGCAAATAGCTTTTCTTCCCTGTGATTAGTGTCAAACGTCCTTCTGAACCATAGCGAAGACTTTCTGCCTGCTCAGGAGTCAGACTGGTCTCCGCCTCTATTTTAAAGAAATTGCCCTTTTCAGTCTTGGTAGCTGTCGCGTCAATATTCGTAATCGCAGAAACAAGAACGAGCTCTTTATTACCATCCTTGCTTGTAGTGAAACGGACAGAATCACCGACCTTGAGCCTTGCAACATCTTTTGAAGTAAGATAAGCCGTGAGTTTAGTTTTGCCTTCTTTTTCCAAGGATGGATAGAGTTGGGCTAGCAATGTCCCCTCTGCAACCATGGTAGAATCACTGGTTTCAGGATTAAGGTGAAGCACCCCATCCTCACTTGCTGTAATTTTCCCCTTGTCCAGCAGACCTCCTTGGACTTTCTTACCCGATTCCGCCTCCAAAATTTTCTGATCTAGAAGAGTTAATTCCTGACCGACTTTAACTAAGTGCTGAGATTTGAGGGATTCCAGTTGACTATCCAGTCCCGTTGCGTAGGCTTGTTGAGCTCCAGAACCCGCATACTGCACACGATAAGTAGCTAAACTAGACTCTAGCTGGGTAATTTGTGCATCCACCTGTGCAATAACTTGCGATTTGGTTTGCAGATCTTCTCCAGCTTGGTTTTTATAGGTCTGATAAAAAGAGTAGGCTGCATTTTGACTATCTAGTTGAGCTCCTGTTTCAATCGCCGACTTAGCCGTTTTGTAATCTCGAATTTTATCCTCTGTTTGTTTGATAAGCTTGCCAATCTCGGCCTGGCTCTGACTTGCAGCCGCATTCTGCGAGGAGATGCTGGCATTTTGCTGCGAAACATTGCTCCTAAGACTACTAGCTTGGCTGAGATAGTCTCGAAACATCTCCTGATATCCAAACTTATCCGCCTCTGGAAATTGATCACTCCCCTCTTTCAAACTGGATTGCAAATAACCCAACTGCTTTTTTTGATCCTTTAACATCTCCAACTGATTGGCGTATGCTTCAGCTTGAACAGCTTCCGCCCCTTGCTGGTACTCAACGAGTAGATCCCCCTGCTTGACCAACTTGTTCTCTTCCAGATAATTGGCCACAATCCGTTGATTACTAGTCGACTGGATATTGGCAATGATTCGACTAGGTTCGACAGTGGCTCTAGTAGACAAACTAATCTCCTTCTCTGCAAAGACTGCAAATCCAAACAGAAACACGAGCAGAAGCGACATGGGTACAATCACGCGACTGGAAAAATTATGGTAACGACGATTATAAAACTCCGCACTTTCTAAAAATTCTGGTTTCATCCTCTCCTCTTTCTAGCTATTGACCAAATGAGCGTAAAAGCCATTCTGTGCAAGCAAGTCTGCATGGTTGCCTTCTTCGACAATCTTGCCTTGATCCAAGACAACAACCTTCTCTGTTCGCTCAGCGATGGTCAAGCGATGGGCAATGAAAATCAAGGTCTTGTCTAAAGCCATGAGATTATCGACAATCCGCTTTTCTGTCAAGATATCCAGACTACTAGTCGCCTCGTCCAATATCAGAACAGGCGCATCCGTTAAGAGAGCACGCGCCAAAGCAATTCTCTGCCGTTGCCCTCCAGAAATACCTGCCCCATCCGAAGTCAATTCTGTCTGATAATTCAGGGGCATGCGCTCAATATCCTCCCGAATCTCAGCCAATTCAACTGCTCGTAAGATATCTTCCTGCGTCGTCCCTTCCTTGGCTCCAAGGAGCAGATTCTCCAAAATCGTTCCGTTAAAGACATAGGGCTGTTGAGGTAGATAGTTGATATACTGGCGCAGGGCCTTTTTGTCAATCTGATTGAGATTGACACCACCCAGACTAATCTCTCCCTGACTTGGGTCGTAAAAATTAACCATCATCTTGGCCAAGGTGGTCTTACCTGACCCTGAGATTCCCACAAAAGCTACCTTAGCACCTTGCGGAATCGTCAGATTGATGTCCGACAGGACGTCACGACCATAGCCATACTTATAGTGAACCTGCTTAAAGGTCATATCTCCCTTCATCATGCTCAAATCCTCAACTGTTTTCTTCTCCTCAAACTCCGAAGCGACCAGATAGACCTCGTTCAGACGATTATTGGCAACCTGCGCTGTTTGAAGTTTGGTTTGCAGATTGATGATATTTTCCAAAGGATTGGTAAAGTAAATAAGCAAAGTATTATAGGTAATCAGCTGACCCAAACTCATTTTCCCATCCATGACAAGAATAGCTCCCAGCCAGAGAACGGCAACATTGAGCAGGAGCTGGGCAACTTTTTTCAGAGCCTTTTGCTGACTTTCTGCCCGACTATAGGCAAAGGATTTTTTCAGATAAGCTACAAATTCCTTATCAATCTTTTGATAGCGTGAACTTTCGCTGGTCAAAGACTTAATGGTCTCAATACCGTTGATGTCTTCGATGATAGAAGAAGACAGAACCGCATTGGCTTCCATAGTGTCCCGATTCATCTTTTCAAAAGGCTTCATAAAGGCAAAGATAATCACGGTATAGATAGGAAGTGCAAGCAGACTAATGAAAAAGAGCGTTATATTTTGTGAAAACAAGACCAGCGAGATAATCAAAATCGTCGACACATCTAGGAAAATCGACAGAATGGTCGAAGCTAGCGCGTCAATGATACTGTTAGCATCTGTAAAACGAGACACGATTTCCCCTGTCCTTCGTGTCGCAAAAAAGGACATCGGCAGGTGAAAAACATGCTTGATGTAGGACAAAATCACATCAATTGAGAGACGTTGCCCAAGGATTAGTAGGAGATATTCCTGCGCGTAGGACAAAATCTGCTGGAGGATATAGACGATGACCAGCCCAATAGAGATAATACCCAGCGTCGAGCGCATCTGGTCTGGCACGTAACTATCAATGATGGACTGAAGATAGTAGGATCCCACGATATTGATCAAGGTTACCAAGAGTGTCGCTAGGACGATATTGGTAATTAAGCCACGCTGTTTGAATAAAATCGGCAAGAAGGATAGGAGACCCTGTTTCTTCTCCTTATGAGGTTTATAGACCGGAGATGGCGCCATAAAAATACTGACCCCTGTCCACTCTTGCGCAAAACGCTCACGGGAAATCTTGATCAGCTTGACACCAGGATCCGGATCAGCGATATGAATGTGCTTTTTATCCTGACCTAGCACCACATAGTAGTGGAGCAATTTTCCTTCCTTGAGCACATGAGCCACAAAAGGAAAGGTCAAATCTGGCAAATCAAATAGCGTCATATCTGCCTTGATAGCCCGCGTCTCAAACCCAATCTCCTCTGCCACCTTTACAAGCCCCAAAGCCGTCGTCCCATCCATGGTCGTCTTGGCTAACTCTCTTAGATGAGCCAAGGAGTAATAACTACCGTAGTAACCAAAGACCATAGCCAAGGAAGCCACGCCACAATCCATCTGATCCACCTGGGGACGATAGTGCCTTTTCCCAAATTTCATATCCATCTCCTTTTTTCTAATAATCTCTTAAAAACTTTGTAAGATTATTTTAACCAAACAAGGAAGAAATAAGGGAATTATTTCTGAAAAAACAATATCCTCACCTGAACAGCACTTTTACCAAAGAAAATAGGCAGAACAAGAGTCCTGCCTAGAATATTCAATTACACAGATTTCTTACCTTTCCCACTTCTTTTGTGAATGGCGTATAAAACGATAAACGCAAACACCGGGGGTACCATATAACTACTTTCACTCATTGTTAGCTGAAAGCCAAGAGTTGCTAGAATCGTAAAGTTGAAAATATTCATTAAAAATAGGAAAATAATATAGTAGAAAATATTTTACAATCCTATTCATTCTATTCTCCTTGGCCCCGACACAGTAAAATAAAAACCACTAAAAACAAGGAAATCGTAGGTAGATTTATTTTGTTTACATCAGCTACGATTCTAATAATTAGATAAGCTATCGAGCTAAATAATACAGTGGTCTCTAGCCAAGCTTTTCCTAGTAATTGAACAACTTTCATCTCAAACTCCGATCTGACGGTCAATCAATTTCCATTCGTACTTTCTTTTGTTTTGTACTTGTATCCTAGATAAAACAGACCAAGCAGAATTGGATAGGTTTCTGGATAAAACAGGGTATTAATCGGATTTTTCATAATCAAATACGTTACGATATAAATAATGATCGATACGACAAAATACCCCTCAGCAAATCCTAATAAGATTTTTTTCATAGCAGACTCCTATTTACCTGAAAAGAGTGCTCGAGTTGTTAAAATAGCTCCACCTGTATATACAAATCCTTTTACAAAACCGACTGCCACAGGGATAAGAAGGGGAAAGGCTCCCCCTTGAATTTCCTGCAAGTCCGTATCAGTCATTGTTTCAAATTCTAAAATAGATTTTTCCATATCATCTCCTCCTTCTATTACCATCTACCCGTCACATAATTATAACCTGCAATTCCTACTGCAGTAATTCCACCAGCAATTTTAGCTGCTGTCACAGGATTAGCAATCACCCAAGCTACAATCGGCCATGCTCCCCCATCCACATCCATCAACTCTTCTTCAGTAAGAGCTACAAAGTTCTGTTCCATTTTGTCAAAGTTTGTCATCTTTTTTCTCCTTTATTTTTATTTTTTAGTTTATGGTCTCTAGGCTTTAAACCATTTTAAAAACCAGATTGGGTAAATTACTGAAATCTTTTTCCTTCCTGTTCTTCTCACTTATCTATTCGAGAAGTGATTTAAAATGAACAGGTAAATTTCATTTATTTTAAATACCATTTGATAAACCATGGCAATAAGATTGGTAAATACATCGCGTAGTCTCCTTTCTTTTCTTCTTACCTATCTATTCGAAAAACAATTCGAAAATGAGCAACTTATTCATTTTTATTTTAAAAACCACTTAATGAACCACGGATAAAAACCGGTCACATACATAAACGTTCCTCCTTTTTCTTTCTCGTCTCTTTATTCGCAATTTCTACTAAAAATTTTAACGTTTTTCTTTTTTCTGCAAATAAAAAAACAACATGACTTGCATGTTGCTTTCGGCTATATTTTACCTTTAATGGTTTCGATTACATCTGTTACACTTTGAAGATGGTCAATTTCCTCATCGCTGATTTCGATTCCAAATTCATCTTCTAGCGTCAAGACGAACTCCATCAAGTCCACTGAGTCTGCATCGAGGTCGTCCTTCAAACTCAAGGCTTCTGTTACGACAAAGTTTTCTCCCTGTCTTTCTTGGATAATGGTCACGATACGGTCAAAAATTTCTTTATTTGTCATCTGTTATTCTCCTGAAAATTCACGCGCAGTCTGAGCAACTACGTCTGTTTCTAGCATGGTACGAATCTGGCGAATCGTACTGTACACAGCCTTGGCATCACTTGAGCCATGGGTCTTAACAACAGGTGCTTTGACACCAAACAAGACTGCTCCTCCAACATCTGAATAGTTGAGCTGTTTTTTCAAACCTCTGAGACTATCTTTAAGGAGAAGAGCACCTAGTTTAGCTCGAAGACCGCCACCTGCAATAGCTGTCTTGAGCAAGCCCATGATTCCCATAGCTGTCCCTTCGATAGATTTGAGCACTGCGTTTCCCGTGAAACCATCTGTCACGACAACATCCGCAACGCCATTCATTAGATCACGCGCTTCCACATTTCCGATAAAATTCAAACTTTCATCAGCTGCTAGCAAGGCGTAGGTTTCCTTACGAAGAGGATCACCCTTGCTGCTTTCTGTTCCGTTGTTGAGCAAACCAATACGTGGTTTTGCAATCCCACGAACATTCTTGGCATAGAAGGAACCTAGGACAGCGTATTGATGGAGGTGCTGAGCAGTGTTTTCCGCATTAGCACCGAGGTCAAGCATATCAAAGCCTTTTCCATCTATAGTTGGCAATGTTGACATAAGTCCAGGTCGGTCGATATTCTTGATACGACCCACGATGAAGAATCCTGCTGCCAACAAGGCACCTGTATTTCCTGCGGAAAGAACAGCATCTGCCTCTCCCTCTTTGACTGCCTTGGCCGCCAATATCATGCTGGCATTTTTCTTCTTACGGATAGCTTTTGTCGGCTCATCGTCGGAATCAATTTTTTCATCCGTATGGACGATGCTAACGCGCTCTGTGGCTGTTAGATATTGCTTGATTTTGCTTTCATCTCCGTAAAGTTGAATCTCAATATCTGAAAAGTCAGCAAGGGCTTGATTGACACCCTCAACGATGGCTTGAGGTGCGTAATCGCCCCCCATAGCATCTACTGCGATTTTTTTCATTTGTCTTCCTCTTTTAGTAATTGTCCCCAGTCGGCTAGGGAATCAATAAATTTCTTTGATTTTAGGTGAATCCCAACGTACTCTTCGTAGAGTTGATCCATAAATTGGCGTAGCTCTTGCTTGATTTCAGCCTTAAGCGAAATGGTCTCCAAGGTCTCAAAATCAATGGCTTGAAATTGATTGAGCAGATAAGGGATGTTGGGATTCAGATGGCAACGTTTCTCGTCCTCATGATAATGATCCGGACAGAGGCAGGCTCCATATTTGAAAGAAAAGTCAAAGGCCTGACCTATCCGATGGCAAAAGACACACTCATTAAAATTGAGGCTGATTCCAAATCGGGTCAAGATTTGAATTTCAAAAATATTGGTCAAAACTTGATAATCCAATCCCTCTTCCATCAACTCCAGAGTCTTTCTCAAGAAGGCAAACAAGGGAGAATCCTGCTGATTATCCTGCAAACTAGCATCGGCCAGAGCCGCAACATAAGTCGCATAGGCCATGACAAAGAGATCACTATTAATCTTGGGAAAGGTCATCACCTCATGGTAGTCCTCGATGTAGCTAAGGCCGTCATCATTGATTCGCAAGAGAAATCGTGCCAACACCAAGGGCTGAATAACAGGAGCTAGTTTGGATTGACCAGCGTGTTTGACGAAAAACATGCGCTTGCCAGCCTGCTCGGTGAAGATTTTGACTAGCTTATCATCCTCCCGAAAGTTACGATTGTAGAGTACGAGACCTTGACTCGTGATAGACTGGATCATGCTTCTCTCATGTACTCCTCAAGTCGTTTCATGGCCTCTCTGATTGTTTCCATGCTGGCCGCATAAGAGAGGCGAACATAGCCTTCTCCGTAACGCCCAAAGGCAGCACCAGGGATAAAAGCAACAGCCTTCTTCTGGGCAAAATCCTTGAGGAAAGCAAAGGAGTCTTGATTGTAACCTGCTGGAATCTTAGCAAAGATATAGAAGGCACCGTCTGGTTTGATAATCTCAAAACCAAGAGCAGTCATCTTTTCGATGATATAATCTCGACGCTGGATGTATTCCTTCTTCATAGGCTCTGCATCGTTTTTACCAGCAGTCAAGGCTTCTACTGCAGCATGTTGGGCCATGGTATTTGCAGCAGTAACCAAATATTGGTGACTCTTGATTAACTGAGCTGTGAAAGCTGCAGGAGCAAAGATAAAGCCTAAACGCCAACCTGTCATAGCATGCGATTTAGACAAGCCATTGATGATAATAGCTTGATCTCTCAGCATAGTTCCCAATGACACATGATTTTCCCCTGTATAGGTCAATTCTGAGTAGACCTCATCACAGACCACAAAAATATCGTATTTACGCAAAACAGCAGCTAAATCTTCCAACTGCTCCCGACTATAGGTAATTCCTGTCGGATTGGCTGGATAGTTGAGAATAACTGCTTTGAGCTTGTCCCCTTGCTCCAAAATGGCCTTTTCCAACATCTCAGGAGTCAAGACAAAACCATTTTCAGTTGTATCAATCTCGACAATCTCTGCCCCAACTAGATTGACAATCGGTTCATAGCCTGGATAGGCAGGAGCTGGCAAGAGCACCTTGTCCCCTTCTTCTAAGATAGCTGTCAAGGTAGCAGATAAAGCCTCTGTCGCTCCGATAGTAACCAAGATTTCATTTTCAGGATTGTAGTCCAACTGGTATTTTTCTTTTACAAAATCACTAGCTGCCTGGCGCAAGGTCAGTAAACCGCTCATCCCTGTATAGTAGGACTGGTTCTGGTCAATCGCTCGCTTGGCTGCCTCCTTGACATGATCTGGCGTCGTAAAGTCAGGTTCTCCCAAGGTCAAACGCAGAACTCCAGGGATCTCTGAAATGGCCTGATCAAACTGACGAATCAAGGACACTTGAATCTTATCTAATTGTTTATTAAAGCGCTTGGTTAAGTCCATAGATACCCCCTTACTTGCAGAACATAGTACTATTATACTACAAAAGCTCCCTGACCGCAAAATTACATTTTGAGTTAATCCTTTCTGTTTTCTATTTTACTTTTCTGATGGATAAGCTTATAATAAAAAGTGCTTATTTTCGGAGGTTTATATGTCATTTTTATCAAAAAATGGGGCAGGAATCTTGATCTGCCTTCTCATTTCTTTCATATCCTGGTACCTAGGAGGATTCTTTCCTGTCGTGGGAGCACCTGTCTTTGCTATCTTTATAGGGATGCTCCTTCACCCTTTTCTATCAGCCTATAAACAACTGGATGCCGGCTTGACCTTTAGTTCAAAAAAATTGCTTCAATATGCCGTTATTTTGCTCGGTTTCGGTCTCAATATCTCGCAAGTATTCGCAGTCGGGCAATCTTCGCTCCCTGTTATCCTTTCCACCATTTCGATTTCCTTGATTGTTGCCTACCTCTTCCAGCGCTTTTTTGCTTTGGATACTAAACTGGCTACCTTGATTGGAGTGGGGTCTTCGATCTGTGGTGGTTCTGCCATTGCTGCGACAGCACCCGTTATCCATGCCAAGGAAAAAGAAGTTGCCCAAGCCATTTCCGTTATCTTTTTCTTCAATGTCTTAGCGGCACTCATCTTTCCAACTCTAGGAACCTGGCTTCATCTATCAAATGAAGGCTTCGCCCTCTTTGCAGGAACTGCGGTCAATGATACTTCTTCTGTAACGGCCACAGCCAGCGCATGGGACAGTCTTTATCAGACCAATACCCTTGAGTCTGCAACTATTGTTAAACTCACACGCACCCTTGCCATTATTCCTATCACGCTCTTTCTCTCCTTCTGGCAAAGTCGCCAACAAAAAAATAGCCAGGGTTTCCAACTAAAAAAAGTCTTCCCACTTTTTATCCTTTACTTTATCTTGGCTTCTCTCTTAACGACTCTCCTTACCTCTCTCGGTGTGTCCGGTAGTATCTTTACCCCTCTTAAGCAACTCTCCAAATTCCTTATCGTCATGGCCATGAGCGCTATCGGTCTCAAAACCAATCTCATTGGATTGATCAAATCCAGCGGCAAGTCCATTCTTCTTGGAGGCCTTTGCTGGATTGCCATCATCCTTACCAGTCTAGGCATGCAGGCATTGATTGGTATTTTCTAAGACAAAAGGTAGCCCATGGCTACCTTTTATTGTTCAAGAATTAAGCGTGTGTGTTCTCTCTTGATACAGCGATTCATCACGATGTCGTCGCATCCTCCAGCACGCAAGATTTCTTCCGCTTCTAGGCTTTCAAGTCCCAGTTGTGCCCAAAAAATCTTGGCATCAGCCTTGAGAAAATCTCGCGCCACATCTGGTAAAAACTCGCTCCGTCGGTAAACATTGACAATATCGACAGGAAAAGGAATCTCAGCTAGGCTTGCATAGGCCTTTTCTCCCAAGATTTCGCCACCTGCAGCCTTGGGATTGACTGGAATGATTTTATAGCCCCGAGCCTGCATTTCCTTAGTCACTCGGTTGCTAGTTGTTTCTTCACGATCGGACAAGCCTACTACTGCTAACGTTTTACTGGTTGCAAGATACTGACGTACCACACCATCACTTGGATTGATAAATTCTTGGCTCATAGAAATCCTCCTTTTTTCTCAGTATAGCATATTTTGAAAAGGCTTGCAGATTTTGACTACAAAAAAATTCCTAGCAAGAGAAAAAGCTTGCCAGGAAATTCGTTTATTCAAGTGAAAGTTTAGATTTTTTTCTCGATACTAAATAATGGAGAAAGAGGACGTTTTTCGTGGATACGGATAATAGCATCGCCCAGAAGATGAGCAATCGAAATTTGTTCAATCTTATCAATCAAACGATCTTCTGGTAGGTAGATAGTATCCAAAACAACCAATTTCTTAATAGCTGATTTTTGGATATTGTCCATAGCTGGTCCCGAAAGAACTGGGTGTGTACAGCTTGCATAGACCGCAACTGCGCCTGCTTCAGCAAGAGCATCTGCCGCATGACAAATAGTTCCAGCTGTATCGATCATATCGTCAATCAAGATACAAGTCTTGCCTTCTACCTTACCAATGATATTCATCACTTCACTGGTATTCATCTTGTCTACACTACGGCGTTTGTCAATAATTGCAATCGGAGTTTTCAAAAACTCTGCCAATTTACGAGCACGAGTTACCCCACCATGGTCTGGGCTGACAACCACGTAGTCCGAGCCAACCATGCCACGACGTTCAAAATAGTCCGCAATCAATGGAGCACCCATCAAGTGATCTACAGGAATATCAAAAAATCCCTGAATCTGTGCAGCGTGCAAATCAATCGTCAACAAACGATCCACACCAGCCACTTCTAGCATATTTGCCACAAGTTTTGCAGTGATTGGCTCACGCGCTCTCGCTTTTCTATCCTGACGTGCATAGCCATAGTAAGGCATAACAACATTGACAGATTCTGCACTAGCCCGCTTCAAGGCATCTACCATAATCAAAATTTCGAGCAGATTGTCATTTACAGGTGAGCTCGTTGATTGTAGGATAAAGACGTGTTTTCCACGGATTGATTCTTCGATGTTGACCTGAATCTCCCCATCTGAAAATTGGCGAACAGTCGATTTCCCCAACTCTATCCCAATCTCTTGCGCCACACGCTCTGCCAATTCTCTATTTGAAGAAAGGGCAAACAGCTTTAAATCAGAAAAAGACATGATTTCCTCCGGTATTTATGTATCACTTGTTTTTACACAACATTTTCCATCTACCATTGTAGCGCTTTTTCCTTTATTTTTCAATCAAAAATAAAACAAGAGTAAACATTTATACCCTTGTTTTATACTATTTTATATTAGCTATATTAAACCTAAAAATCCTACATTTTAACAATCGATTTTATGCTAGGATGAAATTTTTTCGAGACAAAGTTAGTATACTTCTCTCATACTTCCTGTATCCACATCATAGACAGCACCTGAAATAACCACATCATCAGGAATCAGTGGAGATTCTCGAAGCAATTGCATATCCTCTCTCACACTCTCTTCCACATCCTGAAATGGTAAAAAGTCTTGATCAGACACATCGACTCCGAGCTCGTGTTTCAAATGTTCATGAAAACTTTCATTTTGAAAGGTTTGAGCTCCACAATCTGTATGGTGAAGCACCACAATCTCTCTTGTCCCCATTTGTTGCTGGGAAATCACCAGTGAACGAATCATGTCCTCAGTTACTCGACCACCCGCATTCCGCAAGATATGAGCATCCCCAAGGGCCAAACCTAGAGCTTGCGCAACGTGCAGACGTGAGTCCATACAGGTCACGATCGCTACTCTGGTTTTGGGTTTAAGTGGCAGATTTAACTGCCCATGTAGAGCAACATAAGCCTGATTGGCTTGCATAAACTGTTCAAAATACGACACGATTCCCTCCTCAAAAATTTGATAATCAAATATTTCTCCTATCTTATCATTTTTGAGAGGATTTGTCACAGATTAAGCAAAGACCATTTTCAAAACTTCCTGGATAGTCGTCACTCCTATCGCCTGAATTTCTTGAGGTGGTTTAATGCCTATCAAGGAATTTTTGGGTACATAAATTTTTGTAAACCCAAGCTTCGCAGCTTCATTGATGCGTTGCTCGATACGATTCACACGCCGAATCTCTCCAGTCAAACCTAACTCTCCTACAAAGCATTCTTGAGGATTGGTTGGTTTGTCCTTGTAGCTCGAAGCAATGGCGACTGCAACGGCTAAGTCAATGGCAGGTTCATCCAATTTGACACCACCAGCTGATTTGAGATAGGCATCCTGATTTTGCAGGAGAAGCCCTGCTCGTTTTTCCAAAACAGCCATAATCAGACTCGCACGATTGAAATCAAGCCCTGTCGTCGTACGCTTGGCATTTCCAAACATGGTCGGTGTCACCAAGGCTTGAACCTCCGCCAAAATCGGACGTGTCCCTTCCATAGTCACCACGATGGATGAACCAGTGGCCCCATCCAAACGCTCTTCTAGGAAAACTTGACTCGGATTGAGCACCTCAACCAAGCCACCTGATTGCATCTCAAAGATGCCAATCTCATTAGTGGACCCAAAACGATTTTTGACTGCTCTCAAGATACGGAAGGTATGGTGGCGTTCCCCTTCAAAGTAAAGTACTGTATCTACCATATGCTCCAACATACGCGGACCAGCCAGAGTACCTTCCTTGGTCACATGCCCTACGATAAAGATGGCAATGTTATTAGTCTTGGCCAGCTGCATGAGCTCAGCTGTCACCTCTCGCACCTGAGACACAGACCCTTGCACACCTGAAATCTCAGGAGACATAATAGTTTGTATAGAGTCAATGATGAGAAAATCTGGTTGGATGCGCTCTACCTCAGCTCGAACACTCTGCATATTGGTCTCGGCGTAGAGATAAAACTCACTATCAATATCCCCCAATCGCTCTGCTCGTAGCTTAATCTGCTGGGCAGACTCCTCACCACTGACGTAGAGAACCGTACCCACTTGAGACAACTGGGTTGAAACTTGTAAAAGAAGCGTTGATTTCCCGATTCCAGGATCTCCCCCAATAAGTACGAGACTCCCTGGTACCACTCCGCCTCCAAGTACACGGTTAAATTCCTCCATCTCGGTCTTGGTTCTATTGACATTGATAGACGTTACTTCAGCCAGTTTCATAGGCTTGGTTTTTTCACCTGTCAAAGACACACGCGCATTTTTAACCTCGACAACCTCGATCTCTTCTATAAAAGAAGACCAAGCTCCACAGTTTGGACAGCGTCCTAGATACTTAGGTGAATTATATTCACAATTTTGACACACAAATGTCGCTTTTTTCTTTGCGATGATAAACCTCTTTCTAAATTTCTATCTCACATTCAATCACTTGGCAAAAATCAATCTTCTCGTCTGGTACAAATTGGTGCATGAGCATTCGATGAGCTACCACTAGCACTGTCTGGTAGTCTCGGTACTTTATCATAGTTTCCAAAAAACGCGCCTTCATCTCTTCAGCTGGCTCATACTGAATAGGACTATTAGGAAGCAACTCCCCCTTGTTTTCTAAAAACAGAGTACGTGCTTTTTCAAAATTCTCTATACCACTTTCGTAAACCTGCCATTCATGCAATAAAGGCTCTACTCTTAAAGGAAGGCCCGTAGCACAAGTAAGATAAGAAGCCGTTTCTAATGCTCGCGTCACTGCAGAAGACACCAGTATATCAGCTGAGCCAAGCAAAGGATTTTGACAAAGTTTCTGAACTTGTTGCCGTCCTTCCTTAGATAAAGGTGCTAAATCCATCCCAAAACCTGTATAAGAACGTTCCTCTAGCTCACGGTAGTCTGGCTCTCCATGACGTACAAATATAATTTTCATCTTAGTGCCCTGTTGATCCAAATCCACCTGTCCGAACACCGTCTGCCTCATCTCCATCTGCGATTAAAAATGGTGCAAAGACAGCCTGAACCACACGTTCCCCAACTTCAAGAACCACTTCCTGGTCCGTAATATTTTTCATCTGAGCAAAGATATGTCCCTCATTCCCGGGATTGCCATAATAATCCCCATCAATAACACCAACCGAGTTGATTAAGACTAAACCCTTCTTGCGAGGGTTTGAAGAGCGATCATAAAGGTAGAGGACCTCAGTTGGTTGCATATAAGCCTTAACCCCTGTCGGAACTAAGACAATCTCTCCTGGCGCGATCACCGTACGCACGGCAACCTTTAAGTCATAGCCAGCCGCATGAGCTGTCTCTCGTTTCGGCAATAAATTTTCGTCTGTAAAACTCGAAACCAATTCAAAACCACGAATTTTCATATTTTTCTCTTTTCTATAATCATTTATTCTAGGCTATTTTATCTTATTTATTCGAAAAAAGCACGAAAAAAGAGCACACAATTCACATCGCTTAGGGCTGCTGGATTCCTCCCCTGACCCGCTTCACGCAGAACTGTTGCTCCACTGTTTATTATACCACATTCCCCTCTATTTTTAAAGAGAAATTATTTTTTCCGTCGATTTCGGAAAAAGTCCTGCATAATCGCTGCACACTCACTCTCCAAAACTCCCGTTTCAACCTCTACACGATGATTGAGACGTTCATCTGTCAAAATATCGTACAAACTTCCAGCTGCACCAAATTTCTGATTCTTAGCCCCATAGACCACCTTTGGTATGCGAGCTAGCCCAATTGCCCCACTACACATAACACAGGGCTCAATGGTCACAAAAAGCGTACAATCGAGCAGACGCCAACTCTCTTCACTCGCATTCGCATTCTCTATAGCCATGATTTCTGCATGCATAACCGCCCGTTGCAACTCCTCGCGCGCATTATGCCCACGGCCAATGATTTCTCTATCCTTGACAATCACACAGCCAATTGGAATTTCATCGTGTTCTAGAGCAATTTCTGCCTCCTTCAAGGCCTCTCTCATGAATCTTTCTTTTTCTTCAACTGTATAATTCATCAATTCTTCCTTTTCCTACTTGTCGATTTTATTATTATATCATGATTCTCAACACAAAAAAAGTCACCGAATGCGGTGACTTAATAGGGAGATTATTATGAAAAAGAAAAGTTTAGGATATTTGTTACAACAAGTTAGGAGGTCTTCTTGTAACTGTCTATAGTATACCCAACCTGTCTTAAACTAATCTTAAAAATCTCTTATGACCAAACACTTTCTAAAATATTAGTTTGTTCACGACCAGGACCTACTGAGAATGTTGAGATGCGAACACCAACCAACTCACTTACACGACGAACATAGTTACGCGCATTTTCAGGAAGGTCTTCTAAATTACGGACTCCAGTGATGTCTTCTGACCAACCTGGCAATTCCTCATAGATAGGCTTGCAACGTTTCAACTGTTCAAGGCTAGCTGGATAGTAGTCGATACGTTGTCCATCAAGATCATAGGCCACACAGATTTTCACTGTATCCAAACCACTCAAAACATCAATAGAGTTCAATGAAAGATTGGTAATACCAGATACGCGACGGCTATGGCGCATCACAACTGAGTCAAACCAACCCACACGACGTGGACGGCCAGTTGTTGTACCGTATTCATGACCTACTTCACGAATGCGATCTCCCACTTCATCGAACAATTCAGTTGGGAAAGGTCCGTCCCCTACACGACTTGTATAAGCCTTACATACACCGACAACCTTGTCAATCTTACTTGGACCAACACCAGAACCGATTGTCACACCACCAGCGACAGGGTTTGACGAAGTAACAAATGGATAAGTACCTTGGTCAATATCTAACATAACACCTTGCGCACCTTCAAAAAGCACACGTTTTCCATTATCAAGGGCATCGTTCAAGATTACGGACGTATCTGTCACATACTGCTTGATTTGTTGGCCATACTCATAATACTCTTCAAAAATATCATCAATTGAAATAGGAGTACTGTCATACAATTTTTCAAACAGACGATTCTTTTCCGCAAGATTGCGTTCCAAGCGTTCACGGAAAATATCCTTATCCAAAAGATCTGCAATACGAATTCCAACACGAGCAGCTTTATCCATATAGGCTGGACCAATACCCTTGATAGTAGTCCCGATTTTATTGTCGCCCTTAGCTTCTTCTTGTAGACGGTCTAATTCAATATGATATGGCAAAATGACATGCGCACGGTCCGAAATGCGCAAATTATCTGTTGTCACACCTTCTTCATGAAGATAAGTTAACTCTTTCACAAGGGATTTTGGATTCACGACCATCCCATTCCCAATAACAGAGATTTTTTCAGGGAAGAAAATTCCAGATGGAATCAAGTGCAACTTAAATTTCTTGCCATCAATCACAATTGTGTGACCAGCATTATCACCACCTTGATAACGAGCAATCACTTCTGCATTAGCTGAAAGAAAATCTGTAATTTTCCCTTTACCTTCATCACCCCACTGGGTACCTACAACAACAACTGAAGTCATAATAAAATTCGTCTGAGCTACTAGGAGCTCGTCCTTTCTCATATACATGGCAGGAATTTCACCCGCAATTATATCTTACAATTTATTATAAGAAAAAAACACTATTTTATCAAGAAGAAACACTAGAAAAGATTTGGAATTTCTGTAAATTATAAAAATCAAATCCTTAAATTTTAAATAAAATCCTTAAATTTACAAATTAAATGCTCATTATTGTTCGTGATAAATGAAATATATGAACCTTACTAGTTTAGGACGGCACCTTCTTGAAGAAATTTATCAAGATACAAGCGATATGCCGTCTGAAAATGATATAAATTAAAGTCTTTAACGCTTGTAATTCTAAATCTTATCAAGTAATAAAGTAAAAAACGAAGATGAAGTGATTCCCACTCAGCACGACTCTGCCCTAAAGAAGCATATTCTTGTTCAACTAATTTCAAAAAAACAAATGCTCGATCATAAAAATTTTGAAGCATATAAAAAATCCCTTTCTTATTATTAACACTAGTCTAACAAAAATAAGAACTAAAAAAGCTTCAAATCCTATAAAGATAGAATTTAAAGCCAAACGAACTAAAAACAAAATATAAAGACATTTATAGATGCAAAAATTAAGTTTTAAATTTTGAGAAGTTTACTTCATTTATAAAATCATAACCCCTCGTCTAAGGAGTAGTTTGCGCTAGGGAATATAAGATCAAATTATCAGCCAGTACCTACAGACGATGACTTTCACGTTGTTTTAGCCTCATTGCTCTTTACTTATCGCTATCCTTGAAGAAATAATCTCTACATAATCAAGGATCAGGTGACCCTAAATAATCTCAATATTCTTATAATTTCACAAACCATGAAATACTACTCCTAGACTACTTCGATATGGATTATAGATAGCTTTTTGTAAATACTTAGAGCTAAACACAATGTGATACTTACAGTGCCACTTTGTTTTTGATAATTATGAGCCTTTTGTACCATGGTTTCTCCTTTTACTATACAATTAGCTTGAAGACCTTTATTGTATAGCATTTGGATTTTTCTTGGCATAACAAACAACACACTCTCTCATAGCAGGTAGTTTATTTATCTCACTCCGTTAGGTGAGACGGACTAATAGTAACATAAGAAAAAAGAACACCACCAGGTGTTCTTTTTATCTGACTCCGCCAGTAGGACTCGAACCTACGACATCATGATTAACAGTCATGCGCTACTACCAA